>NZ_BAAHXD010000037.1:0-34374 GCF_054657115.1 Methyloparacoccus murrellii
AAAAATAGGGGTCGCCGGAAGCGCGGGCCTTTCCCGAAAGGTCGGCCCGCTGCAGCAGCGTCCCGCCCCGGATGGCTCGCCGCCGCGGAGCGACCTTGGCTGCCTAATGCGGATGCGACGCTCCGTCATGACGGGGGCGGGCCGCATCGCAGTAGAGCGCGTCGGGACAGCGCTCCGAGGATTCGAACTGGAAGGTCGCGTGGTTGATGCCGAAATCGTGCGCCACCAGCGCCGCCAGCCGGTCGCCGAGATGCGTGGCGGCACTCACCGGCATGTCGTCCACCAGCACATGCGCGGAGAGGAAACGCAGGCTGCGCGACAGGCTCCAGACATGCAGGTCATGCACGCCGCGAACGCCATCGACCTGCATCAGGTCGCGGACCAGCGTGCTCATCTCGATATCGCGCGGTGTACTCTCGAGCAGGATATCGACGGTTTCGCGCACAATCAGCCAGGCATTCCAGAGGATCAGGCCGGCGATCAGGACGCTGGCGAGCGGGTCCAGCCAGTCCAGGCCGGTCAGGTAGATGCCGATGCCGGCCAGGATCGCACCCAGCGTCGACAGCACATCACCGAGCAGGTGCAGGAAGGCGCTGCGCAGATTGAGATCATGCTCGGCGCCATGGCTGACCAGCCAGGCCGTGAGCCCGTTGACCAGCAACGCGGCCGTGCCGACACTCATGAGAATGTTCGCGTCCACCGCCGCCACCGGGGCCTGGAAACGCGACCAGGCCTCGTAGCAGATGCCGGCGGCAATGAAGGCCAGGGTGGTGGAATTCACCAGCGCCGCGAGAATCCCCACCCGGTGATAGCCGAAGGTCTTGCCGGCGTGCGCCGGTCGTCCGGCCAAGTTCAGGGCATGCCAGGAGAGGGCCAGGGCCGCGACGTCGGTGAGGTTGTGGACCGCATCGGTCAACAGTGCCAGACTGTGGGCGGCAATGCCTGCCACCGCCTCGATGACCACGAAGCCCAGCGTCACGACGAGGGCGATCAGCAGCCGGCTGCGGGTACCCGGCGCGTGGCTGGAAGTCGCCGGGTGATGGTGATGATGACGACTCATGGCTCACCGACCGCTAAGCGACGCTGCGCAGGCAGCCGGCGCGGGAGATATCGGGGCCTTTCATAGCGGGATGGATCATGAACATTCGACCGATGGCAACCCTGTTGGCGGCGCTGGCCCTGTTGACGCCTGACGCCGGGGCCAATGCCATCCTGACCTATCGCTGGCAGCACGACGGACAGACGGCGATACAGACTGTCAGCATACAGGATGGCATGCTCTGGATCACGGGCCTGGGCGGTGACCCGCAGCTGGAGACCGTCTATGACCGCCAGCGGGAGCAGCTGGCCCTGATCGACCACCGCCGCCAGCGCATCACACCGATCGACGCCGCCAGTGTCGGCAAGCTGGCGGGCTACCTGGAGGATATCGCTCCCCTGCTGCGCGGCATGAGTGGCCAGATCCAGCGACTCAGCCCGGAGCAGAGGAAAAAGTGGGCCGGGATGCTGGGTGACTTCCCCCTGGATGCCTTCGACATCGCCCGCAAGGAACTGGAGCACACGCAGCTGAAATCCGCCGACAAGCCGAAGGCCGTGGCGGGCATTCCCTGCCATTTGCTGCGGCTCAGCAGCGGCAAGACGACCGAGCTGGACCTCTGCCTGGCGACGCCGGAGGCGCTGAACCTGAACGCTGACGACACGCAGACCCTGGCGGCCCTGAGCCGCCTGAGCCAGCGGCTTGCCGGTCAGGCGCAGGCAATCGCCGCACGCTTCGGACTGGCGCTCGGCCGCCAGGATCTGGAGCGCCTGAGCGGCGTTCCCGTGGCCGTCAGGGAGCTCAAGGGTCACCCTCCGCGGACCCTGGAGCTGGAACGGGTACAGACCGTGACCAGCGCCCTCAAGAAGCCGGAAATCCCCGAAGGCGGCTATCAGGTCGAGCGGCTCAGGCTCTGGTAGCGCTGGGCCGCGGCGCGCGCGAACGCCCCTTGGCGGCGTCGGCGTGCTTGGCCTGGGCGTGATGCGCCCGCTTGCGGACGCTCGCCAGCCGCATCTCATGCCGCTGCCGCCAGAGCGACCAGGCCACCAGGACGATCAGGGAACCCAGACTCAGCTCCAGCATCACGAACATGGCGATCTTGAGGTAGGCAAAACCCGGGTGGACGAACCGCACCAGCCAACCGGCCGCCTCGTCGCCGATGGCGGCAAGGTAGACCGCGAGGCTGAGCCCGATCTTCAGCAGGACCGGCAGCTGGGCGAACAGCAGCAGATGGGTCAGCGTCACCGCCAGCATGCCCATCGAAAACAGATGCGCGTGCGAAACCTCCAGCAGGCTCTGGTAGCTGCGCGGCTCGGTGAAGTTGGCCTCGGAGCCAAGGTAGTACGCCACCACCGAATCGGCCGTAAGATTCATCTTGTGGAAATACATGAGACCGATGCTGATCCACAGCACCAGCATGTAGACCATGAACAGCAGGACCACGGTATTGAGCAGCAGCTGCCGGTTCTGCTCGCCGGTCACGAAGTAGCGCATCAGTTGGCCGCTCCCGCCACGGCAATCTGGTAGACCGCCATGGCCTTGCGGATGCCGTCCAGCGAAGCCCGGACGCTCAGGGTTGCGCCACTGATACCGTCCACGCCCTGGTCCAGCCGCAGCTCCGCGATCGGCTTGTGCAGCAGTGTCCCGAACCAGGTTGTCGGCGGCTTGTATTCCGGTGGCTCGTGAAAGGCCAGGATCTCGGACCTGGCCAGCTCACCCTTGGGCGACAGCACGATCAGCATAGTTTCCGGCTGCGTGCGCACCTTGTGCGACTCGATCGCCGCATAGCCGAGCAACTGGCCGTTCCGGCGGCCCTCGTAGAAGGTGTAGAGCTGGCTGTCGACCTTGACACGGGCCAGTTTCTCGATGGCAGCCTGCTGCTCGTCGGTGAGGAACACCGGCAGGTTTTCGATCTGGGCGCCTACGCCGAAAGCCAGCTCAAAGGCTTCCTCCTTGCTGTAGAACACCTCGGCACGGGCCATGCCCTGCCACAAGACCAGGCTTGCCAGCAGCCAGCAAACGCGGAATTTCAACATTCGCATGATCGGGGTCGGAAAGGGAATCGGGAAAACGTAAGGATATGCCACTGTAAATGACAACAACTTGCGATTCAATCTGGGTCTTATCAACCCTACCGCCGGCAATGCTCGATACGTGCCTTCGCAAAGGCCCGGGACGCCGGCGCGCATCCGGGTAGACTCTGCCGTTTCACCTGCACCCAACCCCGGAGATTCCGTGCCCACCCCGATCCGTCCTCCGCTCCACCCGGAGCTTCAGCGTGCGCTCGGTCCCTTCAGTGCCGGTGCGATTCTGGCCGGCACGGTCATCGGCACCGGCATTTTCCTGGTGCCATCCACCATGGCGCGGGAAACCGGCACGGTCGCGGGCGTCTTCGCAGTCTGGCTGTTCGGCGCCCTGCTTTCGCTGTGCGGTGCCCTGAGCTACGCGGAACTGGGCTCCAGCCTGCCCGAGGCCGGCGGCGAATACGCCTTCCTGCGCAGGGCCTACGGCCCGGTGTGGGGATTTCTCTATGGCTGGCAGCAGATCGTCATTGGCAAGACCGGCTCCATCGCCGCCATCGGCATCGCCGCCAGCCTGTTCATCGGCTACCTCCTGCCGGGACTGGAGGCCGATTGGCTGCACTGGGGGCTGTTGCGGCTCTCCGGCCAGCAGGTGGTGGCGATAGGCTGCATCGCCCTGCTGACCATGGCGAACCTGTTCGGCGTGGCCCGGGGCGGCGCCCTGCAAGGCGTGCTGACAACGCTGAAGATCGGCGCGATCCTCGGGCTGGTGATGCTCGCCTTCGGCAGCGGCCAGGGAAACTGGACACATTTTTCCGACCCTGCCCCGGCCATGCCGGCATGCGACCTGCCGGACAGGCTCGCCGCCTACGGGGCGGCCCTGGCCGCGGCGCTGTGGGCCTACGACGGCTGGCACAACCTGACCCTGGTCGGCGGGGAGATCCGCGACCCGCACCGAACCATTCCCCGGGTACTGCTGGTCGGGATTCTGGGCGTCGCCACGGTCTACATGCTGGCCAACCTGGCCTATTTCTACGTCCTGCCCTTCCCGGAGGTCCAGCACTCGCAGCGGGTGGCGCAGGATGTGGCAACACGACTGCTCGGCCAGGCCGGCGGACAGGCCCTGACACTGGCCGCCGTGGTTTCCACCCTGGCGGCCCTCAACGGCTCCATCCTCTCGGGCGCGCGCGTCTTCTTCGCCATGGCCCGCGACGGCCTGTTCTTCCGCAGCCTGTCGGCCATCGACCCCCTTCACCGGACGCCGCGGCGGGCCCTGATACTGCAAGGGTGTCTGGCCTCCCTGCTGATCGTGGCGCTGGCCCACGACAAGGCGGCCTTCGAGCGGGTGCTGGACTACGCCCTGCTCGGTGCCTGGGGCTTCTATGGCCTGACCTCGCTGGCGGTGATCGCCCTGCGCCGCGGACATCCGGAATTGCCCCGCCCCTACCTGACCTTCGGCTATCCCTGGGTGCCGCTGACATTCAGTTTCGTGGCGCTGCTGTTCTGTATTAGCATCGTCGCCCGGCGGCCCTGGGAAAGCCTGATGGGACTGCTGCTGCTGGGAGCCGGATTGCCCTTCTACCGCTATTGGCAGCGCCGCAACCACGCCCGACACGGGCAGGCAGACTGAACCAACGCATCGCCATCGGGTCACTGTGCCGGGCTCACCGGTCCTGTGTGTGCCCTTGTCCAAAAACGATAACAACGAGGTAACAACATGATTGGCGGCATTCTCGCGATCCTCATCGCCCTCTGGTACTACCGCACCGCCGAGGCCCGTCACCTGCCGGGTTTCCAGTGGGCGGCCGGCGGCGCCATCGCCTACTACGTCCCGAACTTCCTCTGGAGCCTGCTGGTAGCCAAGCCGATGATGAATCAGCTGCATGCGCAGAACGCGACCGGCATGGCCTCCCTGCTGGGATTCTCCTCGGTCTTCGTCGGCGCAGCCGTGGCGGTACTGGTCTACTTCCTGGTGTTGCGACGAACCTCGACGCCGGAATCGAACTGAACGTTCTCCCCCGCAAAACGCAAAGGGGCCGGTCGTCCTGACGACCGGCCCCTGCGTGCAGGCGCCCGGCGATGCCGGGCGCCCATCTATCGACTGCGCTTACAGCTTGCCGGCGTTCTCGGCCAGGTAGCTGGCGACACCCTCGGCATTGGCGTTCATGCCCTTCTGCCCCTTGTTCCAGCCGGCGGGGCAAACCTCGCCATGCGCCTCGAAGAACTGCAGGGCATCGACCATGCGGATCAGTTCGTCCATGTTGCGGCCCAGCGGCAAGTCGTTGACCACCTGGTGGCGGACCACGCCGCTCTTGTCGATCAGGAAGGTGCCGCGGTAGGCGACGGCAGCGCCCTCGACTTCCACATCATAGGCCTTGCAGATGGCATGGCTGACGTCGGCGATCATGGTGTAACGCACCGGCCCGATGCCGCCCTTGTCGACCGGCGTGTTGCGCCAGGCGGCATGGGTGAACTGGGAGTCCACGGAAACCGCCAGCACCTCGACACCGCGGCTCTTCAGTTCGTCCAGACGGTGATCCAGCGCGATCAGCTCGGTCGGGCAGACAAAGGTGAAATCCAGGGGATAGAAGACCACGGCCACGTACTTGCCCTTGGTCCGTTCGGAGAAGCTGTAATCGTCGACGATGCTGCCGCAGCCTAGAACCGCGGCTGCCTTGAAATCGGGGGCTTGCTTGCCAACCAGTACGCTCATTTACGGATCTCCTCTACAGTTGATGTGAACAATGCGAAGTTAACGAACACCGGGCGAGCCACCCTCGGGGACGGCGGCGACCGCTGCGTCCGGAGGCCCGAATTCTACAGCAAATTAGTAGGAAATCAGGCGCCGGCCGCGGAGACCACCGGAATTCCGCTCAGGAGGTCTGCGCCCGCCGTCTGACCACCGCGACGGCCAGCTGTTGCAGGAGTTTCTCGCTGTCGTCCCAGCCCAGACAGGCATCGGTGATGCTGACCCCATGGCTCAGCGGCTTGCCCGGTTCCAGTTTCTGGCTGCCGGGATTGAGATGGCTCTCCACCATCACGCCGAAGATGCGGCGGTCACCCTCGGCGATCTGCGCGCCGACTTCCTCGCTGACCTGCATCTGCCGATGGTACTGCTTGAGGCTGTTGGCATGGCTGAAGTCGATCATGATGGTGGGCGGCAGTCCCGCCTTCTCCAGGGCCTCCGCCACGTGCTGAACGCTGACCGCGTCGTAGTTCGGCCGGTCGTTGCCGCCGCGCAGGATGACATGGCAGTCCTTGTTGCCGGTGGTGGAGAAAATGGCCGAATGTCCCGCCTTGGTCAGCGACAGGAAGTGATGCGGGCGCCGGGCCGCGTGGATGGCGTCGATGGCCACCTGAACGCCGCCGTCGGTGGCGTTCTTGAAGCCCACCGGGCAGGACAGCCCCGATGCTAGCTCGCGATGGACCTGGCTTTCCGTGGTGCGGGCACCGATGGCACCCCAGGCGATCAGGTCGGAAACGTACTGTGGCGAGATGACATCGAGGTACTCCGTGGCCGCCGGCACGCCCAGCTCGTTGAGGTCGCGCAGCAATTTGCGCGCAGTGCGCAGGCCCTTGTTGATGTTGAAGCTTTCGTCGAGATCGGGATCGTTGATCAGGCCCTTCCATCCCACCGTGGTGCGTGGCTTCTCGAAATACACCCGCATGACGATGAGCAGCTCGCGCTCCAGGCCTTTCCGCACCGCCAGCAGGCGCCTGCCATACTCGATGGCAGCCTCGGGATCATGGATGGAGCAGGGCCCGATGATGACCAGCAGCCGATCGTCGGAGCCGTTCAGGATCTGGTGAATTTCGCGGCGGGCCTTGAGCACCACCTCGGCAGCGGCGGCGGTGATGGGAAATTCGTCGTGGGCCTGGTTCGGGGCGATGACCTCCTTGATTTCGGTGATGCGGAGATCGTCGGTATTGTAGGGATTATGGGCAACCGGCACGGTGTCCTCGGACTGATTCATGACTGGATTCCACCTTGGAAGAGCCCGTGGCGGGCTCCGGAAAAATTGGGGACGGGACATCTATCTTAACGTGGCGGCCGGTCCGGGGCTACTTGGGGGCCTTCCCCCGCCAGCCCCAGGCAGAGGGCGCCCGGCAGCGCCACCAGAAGATGCGCCGCGCCGTAGACCAGCGAAACCGCCAGACTCTGCTCGGCACTCAGGCCGGCGGGCGCCAGCAGGATCACGGCCGCCGCCTCGCGCTTGCCCCAGTCCGAGACCATCCCCGGCAGCACGCTCACGCCCAGCAGCAGCAGGGGCGCCAGCAGCGCCACCTCGACCAGCGATCCGGCCAGTCCCAGCCCGGCGGCGGCCAGCACCAGGTTCAGGACCAGCAGCAGCTGTATCAGCAGGGAGAGGAGAAAATGGCCCGGCCGGCGCAAGGGATTCAGGACCGTGCCGAGTTCCGTCGCGTAGCGGCCGAGAAAGGGCCACAGCCGCGCCGCCAGCCAGCCGCCGACGGCAATGGCGCCGAGCAGCAACAAGCCCAGCGCCGCTACCTCGGCAACGGGTCCCGCCGGCAGGCTGAAGCGTTGCCTCAGCCAGGGCGTCAACCCCACCGCCATCAGCAGCAGGACGGCATGCCCGGAGCAGCGATCGACGATCTGGCTGAGCAAGAGGCGCCCATCCTCGGCCAGCCCCCGCAGGAAACGGAAGCGGGCCAGCTCGCCGACCAGCAGCGGCGGCCCCAGTTCGGCCATGGCCTGGCTCAGCCACAGGCCGCGCAGAAACACGCCATAGCGCACCGGGATACCCAGGGCGTGGGCGATAAGCGACCAGCGCCAGGCGAACAGCCCCAGCAGCGCCGCGCAGACCAGCAGCATCGCCAGGCCATGGACGGGATCGAAGCCCCGCAGTACGGACAGCAGGGCGGCCCGGTCCATGCGCGACGACAGGATCAGGATCACCACAGCCACCAGCGCCCAGCGGACCGGCCGGTGTCGCGACAACGCCCGCCAGCGCGCCAGCCGGCCCGCGCTCACGACGAGGACAACGGCAGTCCGGCTACCCCTGCCCCGCCGGGAACCCTCACCACAGATTCCAGCGACTGTTCGGCACCGACCACTTGAGATTGGCGGTGGCCTTCTGTCCGCCCCGTACGCGGATCTTCTTCATCACGCTGCCGGCAAGATCATGGTAGCGGTTGCCATAGTAGAAGTTGTGCTCGTCCCAGAGATGCGGCTGCCAGACGATCTTCGCCACCAGGTAGTACTCGCCGTCGGCGACACTGCCGAAGTGGAAATGGCCATCCGCATCGCAGGATACCGCGCGGCTGGTCTCAAGAAAGGCGGTATCGACGGCCGGCCCGCCTGCGCCCTGGCTGTCCGGGCGATAGAAGAAATCCGGCGGTGCCAGGCGACGTTCGAGCTCGACCGGCTCGTAGACCCGGCGCGCCCACTCGCGGGCATAGGCGGTGGCCGGATAGAGCGTGGCGGACTCCCCCGCGCAGGAGACCACGCCGCCACTGGACAGCCACAGGAGGGCGATACCGGAAATCTCGTTGTTGCCCGGCGCCAGCTGGCTGCGGGCCCTGGCCCTGTCGAACGCCACCGTGATGGGCGCAGGCGGCTGGCTGGCGCAGCCCGCCAGCAGGCCGATGGCCAGGCAGGCCCCGATGGCTCCCCGCCGCATGCTCAGCCCACCCAGCGCCGGGCGTTGCGGAACATGCGCATCCAGGGCCCGTACTCACCCCAGTCCGGCGAACGCCACGAGTTCTGCACCGCACGGAAACAGCGCTCCGGGTGCGGCATCATGATGGTGTAGCGGCCATCCAGGGTGGTCAGGCCGGTAATGCCTGCCGGCGAACCGTTGGGATTGGCCGGGAAGGTCTCGGTCACGCGGCCGTAATGGTCGACGTAGCGCAGCGCCACCTGTGTGTCGTCGGCGCGCGCCGCGGTGAATTCTGCGCGGCCCTCGCCATGGGCGACGACCACCGGCAGCCGCGCCCCGGCCATGTCGGCCAGCAGGATCGACGGCGAGGATTCCACCTGCACCATCGTCACCCGCGCCTCGAACTGCTCGGAGAAATTGCGCCGGAAGGTCGGCCAGCCGGCCGCGCCGGGAATCAGCTCGGCCAGGTGCGACAGCATCTGGCAACCGTTGCAGACACCCAGTCCGAAGGTATCGGAGCGCTGGAAGAACGCCTCGAACATCGCCCGGGCCCCGGGGTTGAGCAGGATGGACTTGGCCCAGCCGCCGCCGGCGCCCAGCACATCGCCATAGGAGAATCCGCCGCAGGCCACCAGGCCCTGGAAATGCGCCAGCGTGACCCGCCGTTCGAGCAGGTCGCTCATGTGCACGTCCACGGCCAGGAAGCCGGCCCGATCGAAGGCGGCGGCCATTTCCACATGCCCGTTGACGCCCTGCTCACGCAGGATGGCCACGCGCGGCCGGGCCTTGGTAAGGTACGGCGCGGCGATATCCTCGGCGATGTCGAAAGGCGTGACCGCCGACAGGCCGGGATCGGCATCGTCGGCGATGGCCTCGAATTCCTGGCGGGCGCAATCCGGGTTGTCCCGCAGAGCCTGCAGGCGATGGCTGGTCTCGGACCAGAGCGACTGCCACTCGGCCCGCGTACCGGCGAGATACACCGCCGGGCCGCAGCGGAAGACGATGCGGCCCCCGGCCCTCGGCGCCCCGAGGACATGACAGCAATCGCCGAGCCCGGCCGCCGCCAGCCGATCCGACACCGCTGCCAGATCGGCGACGCGCACCTGCAGGACGGCGCCCAGTTCCTCGTTGAACAGCGCCGCCAGGGTATCCTCGCCCAGGGGCGCGAGATCGACCTCCAGCCCGCAGCGGGCGGCGAACGCCATCTCGCATAGCGTGGCGAACAGACCGCCGTCCGAGCGGTCGTGATAGGCCAGAAGCAACCCCTCGGCGCCGAGCGCCTGGAGGGTCGCGAAGAAGGCCCGGAAGCGGGCCGGATCGTCGAGATCGGGGCAGACATTGCCGAGCTGTCCATGAACCTGCGCCAGGATCGAGCCACCCAGCCGGTTGCGGCCACCGCCGAGGTCGACCAGCAGCAGGCGCGTTTCGCCGGCGTCCCGCCGCAGTTCCGGTGTCAGGGTCGCGCGGATGTCGGTCACCGGCGCGAAGGCGCTGACGATGAGCGACAGCGGCGCCCGCATGGCGACTTCCACGCCGTCCTGGCGCCAGACTGTCTTCATGGACAGCGAATCCTTGCCCACCGGGATCGCGATACCCAGCGCGGGGCACAGTTCCAGGCCGACGGCGCGAACGGTATCGAACAGGCGGGCATCCTCGTCCGGCGCGCCGACCGCCGCCATCCAGTTGGCGGACAGCCTGACGTCGGCCAAGCTGGCGATGCGCGCGGCGGCCAGGTTGGTCAGCGCCTCGCCGATGGCCATGCGGCCCGCGGCCGGCGCGTCGATCAGCGCCAGCGGCGTGCGCTCGCCCATGGCCATGGCCTCGCCGGTATGGGCGTGGAAACCGGTGGCGGTCACGCCGACATCGGCCACCGGCACCTGCCAGGGACCGACCATCTGGTCGCGGGCGACCAGCCCGCCCACCGAGCGATCGCCGATGTGGATGAGGAAGCTCTTGTCGGCCACCGCGGGACAGCGCAGCACCCGCCGTGCCGCCTCGGCAGGCACGATGTCGGCCAGCGACAGGGCCGGCAGCGCCGGACTGTCGCGGCGCGCCTCGCGCAGCATCTTCGGCGGCTTGCCGAACAGCAACGCCATCGGGATGTCGACGGCATCCCCGCCAAGCAGGCGATCGGCCAGCACCAGCCGCTCCTCGGCCGTGGCATGGCCGATCACCGCATAGGGACAGCGCTCGCGTTCGCAGAAGGCCTCGAACCGCGCCAGCCCCTCGGGCTTAAGCGCCAGGACGTAGCGCTCCTGCGATTCGTTGCACCAGATCTGCATCGGCGACATGCCGGGTTCGTCGCTGAGCACCTCGCGCAGTTCGAAGCGTCCGCCGCGGCCAGCGTCGTGGATGATCTCCGGCACGGCGTTCGACAGGCCGCCGGCGCCGACATCGTGGATGGACAGGATCGGCGTGTCCGCGCCCAAGGCATTGCAGCGGTTGATGACTTCCTGGCAGCGGCGCTGCATCTCCGGGTTGTCGCGCTGCACCGATGCGAAGTCGAGATCCTCGGCGCTCTCGCCCGACGCCACCGAGGAAGCTGCGCCACCGCCGAGACCAATCAGCATCGCCGGTCCGCCCAGGACCACGATGGGCGCGCCCGGGGGAACGGGGTCCTTGCCCAGTTGGGTCGGGCGGATGTTGCCCAGGCCGCCTGCCAGCATGATCGGCTTGTGATAGCCGCGCAGCCCCTGCCCCGCGGGATCGGGCTGCTCGAAGGTGCGGAAATAGCCGCAGATGTTGGGCCGGCCGAACTCGTTGTTGAACGCCGCGCCGCCCAGGGGCCCGGCGATCATGATGTCGAGGGCCGAAGCGATGCGGCCCGGCTTGCCGTGATCGCGCTCCCAGGGCTGCTCGAAACCCGGAATGCGCAGGTTCGATACCGAGAAACCGGTCAGGCCGGCCTTGGTGTGGGAACCCCGGCCGGTCGCCGCCTCGTCGCGGATTTCGCCGCCCGACCCGGTGGCCGCGCCGGGAAACGGCGAGATGGCGGTCGGATGGTTATGGGTTTCCACCTTCATCAGCAGATGGGCCGGCTCCTCGCGGTAGCCATATTCCAGCGTGGCCGGATCGCGCAGGAACACCGGCGTCGCCGGTCCCTCGACCACGGCGGCGTTGTCGCTGTAGGCGGACAGGATGCCGGCGGGTGATACCCGGCGGGTGTTGCGGATCATGGCGAACAGGGATCGGTCCTGAACCTCGCCGTCGATCACCCAGTCGGCATTGAAGATCTTGTGCCGGCAGTGCTCGGAATTGGCCTGGGCGAACATCATCAGTTCGACGTCGGTGGGATCGCGGCCCAGGGCGGTGAAGCTCTCTGTCAGGTAGTCGAGCTCATCGTCCGAGAGCGCCAGGCCCAGCGTCCGGTTGGCCGATGCCAGCGCGGCACGGCCGCCGGCGAGCACCGGCACGGTTGCCAGCGGCGCCGGCGGCCGATGGCGAAACACCGCCTCCGCCTCCGCCGGATCCAGCACGGTCTGGGTCATGCGGTCGTGCAGCAGTGCCTGCAAGGCGACCAGCGTCGCCCCGGACAGCGGCCCGCCAGCCGCCTCCAGCGTATACAGGATGCCGCGCTCGATGCGCCGGACGGCGTCCAGGCGGCAACGCCGGGCAATGTCCGTCGCCTTGCTCGACCATGGCGACAGGGTGCCGAGCCGAGGCACCACCAGGCACTGCTGGCCACCCGCCCCCGGCCTTGCCGGCTGGCCATAGTCGAGGATCAGGACCAGGCGCTCGCGTTCCTCGGCCGTGAGTGGCCGCTCCAGCTCGACCAGGTGCACAAAGCCGGCGGACACGGCGGTCACCGCTGGTGCCCGCGCCTGCAGTTCGGCCAGCAGGCGACGGTTACGGAAGGCCGAAAGCGCGGAGGGGCCCGGAAGGGTAAGGAACATGCGTACTATCCTGTAGGTTGTGGCAAGCGTATGGGGCGTGGCAGAGCGGTCGGCCGGTCGGCCGGAACGGGCCGCCGCCTGCGTGAATCATCGGCGCATTCCGGTAAGCTGGCGGGAGAGCGGCCGCGACGCGTGCGGCGTGCGATACGACTCTGGAAGCAAACATGCGAAATCCCTTGCCATGGCTGGCGACCCTGCTGCTGCTCGGGGCGATCACCGCGCTGTACTGGCAGAACCGCCCGACGACCTACCGCACGGCCGATGGCGCCTGCCAATCGCTGACCGTCGAAGACGAATGTGAATGAGCCGCTGGGCGGGCGGCCGGCACCCCATGCCGGGCACGCGTGCCGGTCAGGCCGGCACCGGTTGCCGGATGGAGGAGACTCCCGGGCTGGCGCGGTCCTCAATCCGCGGCGGCCTTCGGCTTGTCGCTCTTGCCGAGCGCGGTGTCCTGCAGCGTCTCGTTCAGCTTCTTCAGGAGATCCAGCCCGGGGCCGTCACGCTGCGGCTGATCCTCGGCATTGAGCACATAGATGGAGGTGACATTGTCCCGTTCCTCCAGCTTGATCCGGTATTCCCTGGTCGCCTCGGGACCATCGCCGAACATCTCCGCCACGTCGCCGAAGAAGCCGCGATCCTCGTAGGGCTTCTGGTCCTTGGCATAGTGGACGAAGTAAAGTCCACCGGAGCGGTTCTGGTCGATGATCTCCAGCTTCAGGCGGCCAATGGCCTTGTTGACCTCGGCCCAGGTGATGTCGAACGGTGCCTGAACCTCGATCAGCGGCACATCCTGGTTGCTCTCGGCCAGTATCGGCGCCGGATGCGCCTTGCCGGCGCGGATCGCCTTGGCGTCGCTCGGATTCATCTCGGCATAGGGTGCCGGGGTAGCCTCGCGGTCGGCGGGCGGCGTCGCCTCGTCCTCGGCGGCGGCGGGCGACTCCCAGGACGGCCGGCGTCCGCTACTGACGCCATCGATGGTCGAGGCGGTCAGATCCGGCGGCACCTCCAGCGGCGGGATCTCGGTACTGTACTGATATTGCTTCTGCTTGTCGGGAAACCAGCCGCTGATGGTGCTGCAACCGCCGAGCAAGGCGACCGCGCCGAGCGCGAGCGCCGTCTCCCGCAGGCGCGAATCCGGTCTGTCAGCAGTCATCCAGCACCCCGGCCTGACAGAGGGCCGCGCGCACCGCGTCCCGGCATCCCTCGGACAGCCAGGTCAGCGGCAGGCGGATACCGGTCCCGATCAGGCCCATTTCGGCCAGGGCCCATTTGACCGGGATGGGATTGGACTCGATGAAAAGTTCGCGATGCAGGCCCTCGAGCCTGGCGTCGAGCGTCAGCGCGAGCTCGGCATCGCCACGACGGGCCGCGGCCACCATCTCGTGCATGAGGCGCGGGGCGACATTGGCGGTCACCGAGATCACCCCGTGACCGCCGCGCGCGCAGAATTCCCGCGCTGTCGCGTCGTCGCCGGAGTAGAGCAGGAAATCCGGCCCGCAGAGCGCCTGAATGTCGCGCAGCCGTTCGAGTTTGCCGGTCGCTTCCTTGATACCGATGATGTTGGGCACGCCGGCCAGCTGTGCCACGGTCGCGGGAAGCATGTCGCAGGCGGTGCGCCCCGGCACGTTGTAGAGAATCTGCGGGAGGTCCACCGCCTCGGCGATGGCACGGTAGTGCCGCACCAGCCCGTCCTGGGTCGGCTTGTTGTAATAGGGCGTGACCAGCAGACAGGCGTCGGCGCCGAGTGCCCTGGCCTGGCGGGTCAGGCTGATGGCCTCGGCGGTGGAATTGGCCCCGGTCCCGGCAATGACGGGAACGCGCCCGGCCACCTGCTCAACGGCAAGCCGGATCACCTCGCAATGCTCGGCCTCGTCCAGGGTCGCCGATTCACCGGTGGTGCCGACCGCCACGATGCCGTCGGTTCCCTCGGCGATATGAAATTCGATCAGCCGCCGCAATCCTTCGCGGTCCAGCGATCCGTCCGCTTGCATCGGCGTGACCAGCGCGACCAGGCTACCTTCAAGCATGCCCTTATCCCAGCTTCAAAAAGTGTGTGATGGTAACGTGGCGCGGCGGGGTCGACAACCGCGCCAAGCCACGCGCGGGGGCAACAGCAGCCTGGAAGCGGATGTCGGAAATGATAAACTCCGGACCTTGTCGACCGTCTCATCACACCCATGCAACTCGCGATCACCGTACTCGGCGAAAACCATCCCGATCTCATCATCGAACTGACGCGCGCCATCAAGGACGCCAAATGCATGATCCTGGAGAGCCGCATGACCGAGCTCGGACGGGAGTTCGCCGCGCACCTGCTGGTGGAGGGCAACTGGAACCACATTGCCCGGCTCGAGAATGCCATGGAAAACCTCGGCAATCGCTACAAGCTCAAGATTCACCTGCTGCGCAGCCAGGAACAGGAATTGCCCCCGGAAAACGAGGATCAGGGCCTGCCCTACGCCATCGACATCTTCGCCACCGACCAGATCAACAACATTCACGATCTCAGCGATTTCCTGGCCAGCCGCGGCGTCGGCATCATGGACATTTCCACCAGCCGCTATCCGGCACCCCTGACCGGCTCGCCGCTGTTCCTGGCGCACATGATCGTGCGCATTCCCACCGGCACCCGCATCGTGTCGCTGCGTGACGAATTCCTGGATTTCTGCGACCAGATGAATCTCGACGCGATCCTGGAACCGGTCAAACGCTGACGAAGTCGGAGAGCGATCCCGCCAAGGGAGCCGTCAACCGCCATCCACCGATCAGGAGAACGCCATGAGCGCACCATCCCCGGGACAGACCGTAGCCGACTTTTCCGCCGCCGCAACCTCCGGCAAGACCATTTCCCTGGCCGATCTCCGGGGATGTTACCTGGTTCTCTACTTCTACCCCAAGGACAGCACCCCGGGATGCACCCGGGAGGGCCAGGATTTCCGCGACCTCTACCCGGCCTTCCAGACCCTGGGCGCGGAAATCCTGGGGGTTTCGCGGGACAGCCTGAAATCGCACGAGAACTTCAGGTGCAAGCAGTCCTTTCCGTTCGAGCTGCTTTCGGACAGCGACGAGAGCCTCTGCCGACTGTTCGACGTGATCAAGCTGAAGAACATGTACGGCCGCGAGGTGCAGGGCATCGAGCGCAGCACCTTCCTCATCGACCCGGACGGCAGGCTGGCCGCCGAATGGCGCAAGGTCAGCGTCAAGGGCCATGCGGCCGACGTGCTGGAAAGGCTGCGATCGCTGACAGCCGGCTGAGGGATGACGGACAGGCGCGCGGCACTGGTGCTGCCCCTGGCGCTGCTGGCGGGACCCGTTGCCGCCGAAACCGTGTATCGGTGCCAGCAGAACGGCAGCGTCGCTTTCCGGCAGAGCCCCAGCGATCCCAGCTGCCGGGCCTTGGACGTCCGGGCGGACGAGCCCGACGCCGAAACCGCAGCGCGGCAACGCGACGAACTGCAACGATGGCGGGAACGGCGCAGCCGAACCGCCGCCACGAAACGCGCCCGGAATGCGGCAACAAGGCCGCCGGATCGTTCGCGGAACGGCAACGAGGCAGGGCCGGACATTACCACCGAGGCGCTTCAGCTGCCCCGGGAACTAGATTTCGGCGAACCGGCCATACCGCCCGACGGCCGTTGAGGGCTGTCTTCCCCCCCCCTTTTCCTGTTATCGAGACCGAGTCCCGCATGAGCGACGAACGCTTGCCCGCCATTCGCCTTGAACCTGTCCGGGACCATCGCGCCACGATCATCTGGCTGCATGGCCTCGGGGCCGACGGCCACGATTTCGCGCCGGTGGCGACCGAGCTGCGACTGCCGGCCGAACTGGGCGTCCGCTTCATCCTGCCGCACGCGCCGGAACGCCCGGTTACCGTCAATGGCGGCTACCGCATGCGGGCCTGGTACGACATCGTCGCGACCGCTATCGACCGCCAGCCCGATCGCGCCGGCATCGAGGACTCCCGAGAGGCCGTAACGGGATTGATCGATGCCGAGCTGGCGAGCGGCATCCCGGCCGAACGCATCCTGGTCGCGGGCTTCTCCCAGGGCGGCGTGATCGCGCTGGAAACGGTCAGCCAGCATCAGGACAGGCTGGGCGGGGCCATCGCCCTGTCCTGCTATCTGGGTCGCACCGCGGAGGAATGGCCCAGGGCGGGCTGGCCGATACCCGTGTTCCTGGCGCACGGCCGCGAGGACGGCATCGTGCCGCTGGCGCTGGGCCAGGCCGCCCGCAATACCCTGCAGCGGCAGGGCTATGCCGTCGAATGGCACGAGTACCCGATGCCGCACTCGGTCTGCCGCGAGGAGCTCGAGGATATCCGCGCCTGGCTGCTGGCGCGGCTGGCCTGAGACAGACGCCGGGGACGAATCAAGCGTTGCGCTTGACGCCGCTCAGCAGCGCCCATTCCTCGCGCAGCCTTGCCGGCGCGAACGCGACACGATCGGCATAGACGGCCTCGACCTCTGCGGCCTGTTCGGCCAGGAGCCCCGACAGCGCCAGCCGACCGCCCGGCCGCAACGGCGCGAGGATGGCATCGGCCAGTGCCACCAGGGGACCGGCGAGAATGTTCGCGACCACCACATCGGCGGAGGCGAGCGGGCGGCCATCCGGCTGGCCCAGCGTCAGCCGCGACGCGACGCCATTCTTGCGGGCGTTATCCTCGCTGGCGATCAGGGCCTGCGGGTCGATGTCGACACCCTGCGCCTGCGCGGCGCCGAGCTTCAGCGCGGCGACGGCAAGAATGCCGGAGCCGCAGCCGTAATCCAGCACCCGCCGGCCGGCCAGGTCGAGTCCGTCCAGCCATTCGAGGCACAGGGCCGTGGTCGGATGGGTGCCGGTGCCGAACGCCAGCCCGGGGTCGAGCGTCACGTTGACCGCGTCGGGCTCCGGCGGCGCGAAGCCGCTGGGGCAGATCCACAGTCGCCGGCCGAAGCGCATGGGCCGGAAATGTTCCAGCCAGGCCCGTTCCCAGACCTGATCCTCAAGTGTCGCGCTGTCCCAAGTGGTGATCTGACCATCGAAGGCCCGGCGGGCGCCGGCCTCCAGGCCCGCCGTGTCGATATCGGCCTCGAACAGCGCCGTTACCCGCGTCTGCTGCCACAGGGGTGTTTCGCCGGGCAGTGGTTCGAACAGCGGCTGGTCGCCGGCGTCGTCGAAGCTCACCGACAGGGCGCCACGCGCCAGGAACCAGTCGGCAACCGGCTCCGCCAGCGCCGCCGCCACGGTGGCCGACAGCTGACGCCACATCAGTGCTTCAGTCCCAGCTTCTTTTCCAGATAGTGGATGTTCTGCCCGCCGGCATCGAAGCCCGGATCGTTGATGATGTCGAGCAGCAGCGGGATGTTGCAGTTGATGCCGCCGATGACCATCTCGTTGAGTGCCGTGCGCATGCGGGCGATGGCGCTGGCGCGGTCCTCGCCGTGGGCGATGAGCTTGCCGATCATCGAGTCGTAGTACGGCGGTACCTTGTAGCCATTGTAGATATGGGTCTCGACGCGGATGCCGGGACCGCCGGGCATGTGGAACTGCTCGATCAGGCCGGGGCTGGGGATGAAGCTACGCGGGTCCTCGGCATTGATGCGGCATTCGATGGCGTGGCCGCGCAGCCGGACATCGGACTGCCGGAAGGAGAGCGGCTCGCCCGAGGCGACCAGCAGTTGCTCCTTGACGATGTCGAAGCCGGTGATCATCTCGGTCACCGGGTGCTCGACCTGGACGCGGGTATTCATCTCGATGAAGTAGAACTCGCCGTCCTGGTAGAGGAACTCGAAGGTGCCGGCACCGAGATAGCCGATTTCTTGGCAGGCCCTGACGCAGCGCAGGCCCATTTCCTGGCGCTTTTCCTCGCTGATGCCAGGCGCCGGGGCCTCCTCCACCACCTTCTGATGGCGGCGCTGCATGGAGCAGTCGCGCTCGCCCAGGTGCACACAGTTGCCGTGGCTGTCGGCGATCAGCTGGAATTCGACATGCCGCGGGTTCTCGAGGAATTTCTCCATGTAGACCATGTCGTTGCCGAACGCCGCCGCCGCCTCGCCCTTGGTCAGCGTGATGGCGCTGTGCAGGTTGGCCTCGCTGTGCACCACGCGCATGCCGCGGCCACCGCCGCCGCCGGCAGCCTTGATGATGATGGGGAAACCGATGCGCTTGGCGATCCTGAGGTTTTCCTCGTAGTCGTCGCCCAAGGGCCCGTCCGAGCCCGGCAGGCAGGGAATGCCGGCCTTTCTCATGGCCTCGATGGCCGATACCTTGTCACCCATGACGCGGATGGTCTCGGGCTTCGGGCCGATGAAGATGAAGCCACTCTGGATCACCCGCTCGGCGAAGTCCGCGTTCTCCGACAGGAAGCCATAGCCGGGGTGAATGGCCACCGAGTCCGTCACCTCGGCCGCGCTGATGATGGCCGGCACATTCAGGTAGCTCTCCTTGGAGGGCGCGGGGCCGATGCAGACCGACTCGTCGGCCAGGCGCACGTGCTTGAGGTCGCGGTCAGCCTCGGAGTGGACGGCCACGGCCTTGATGCCGAGCTCCCGGCAGGCCCGCAGGATACGCAGGGCGATTTCGCCCCGATTGGCAATCAGGATTTTACCGATCATGGTTGAAGTCCGGGGAAGTGGACGAGGATGGACGCCGGCGCCGGCTTACTCGATGACGAACAGCGGCTGGTTGTATTCGACGGGCTGGGCGTTCTCGACCAGGATCTTGGTCACCTTGCCGGCCTTGTCCGCCTCGATCTGATTGAGGATCTTCATGGCCTCGATGATGCAGAGCGTATCGCCCGCCTCGACCCGCTGGCCCAGCTCGACGAATACCTTGGCGCCGGGCGTCGGCGATCGGTAGAAGGTGCCCACCATCGGCGAGCGCACGATGTGGCCGGTGAGCGGATCGGCCTCGCCCTTGCGGGCGGCCGGCTCGGCAGCCGGGGCCAGTCCGGCCTGGGCCAGCGGCGCTGCCGCGGGCGGTGCAGCATACACCGGGGCCGGCGGCACCAGGGCACTGAGCCGGCTGATGCGGACGGATTCTTCCCCCTCGTGAATCTCGATCTCGGCGACGTCGGATTCGCCGATCATGTCGATCAATTTTTTTATTTTTCGAATATCCATAGGTTTTACTGACCTTGCTGTGAATGGAGGGCATCGCTGGCGGCCTGCAGGGCCAGCTCGTATCCGATCGGGCCCAGACCGCAGATCACGCCGCGGGCAATATCGGACAGATAGGAACGATGGCGAAAGGATTCCCGGGCGTGGACATTCGAGAGGTGCACCTCGATGAACGGTATCCGCGTCGCCAGCAAGGCGTCCCGCAAGGCGATGCTGGTATGGGTATAGGCGCCGGGATTGATGAGGATGAAATCCACGCCCTCATGGTAGGCGGCATGGATGCGCTCGATGAGTTCGTGCTCGGCGTTGCTCTGGAAACAGACGAGCCGATGGCCCAGTCGCCGGCCCGATTCGCCTAGGGCCGCCTCGATCTCGGCCAGGGTTTGCCGACCATAGACTCCCGGCTCGCGCACCCCCAGCAGGTTCAGGTTCGGACCGTTGAGGACGAGGATGCTGGCCATTGGGAGGGAAAGGGTTCAGAAGCGCCGAAAAGCGCCGGTATTTTGCCGAAACCTCGTCCCGATGTCCATGAAACGCGCCATTGGCGCAAAAGCCGCGAGCAGGCTATGGCGGGGTTCCCAGCAGGGGTAAAACCTGTTCCAGCACCATTTCGCGCCGGAACAAACCGGTATGGGCGAAAACCTGCCGTCCGTCGCGGTCGAAAACCACCGAGAACGGCAGGGCGGAAAGCCGATTGCCCAGACTGTCGGCCCAGCCCGGGATCCGCGCATCGCCAACGAGCACCGGGTAATTGACCGGATGCCGGGCCAGGTAGGCGCGGACTTCGCCCGGGTCGTCGATGGCGATGCCGACGAACTGCAGGCCACGCCCGCCGAGTTCCGCCTGCAGGGCCGCGAAGGCCGGCATCTCCTCCCGGCAGGGCGGACACCAGGTGGCCCAGAAGTTCACCACCAGCACCTGGCCGCGCCAATCGGCGAGCCGGTGGGCATGACCATCGAGATCGACCAGCGTCGGTTCGGGCAGGGGAGCCGGCAACCGGGTCGATAGCAGGCGATGGGCCAGGAAACCCGCCATCAGGGCCAACAGCGCCAGCATGGCCAGCAACAGCCGCCTCATGGATGCAGAACCTTGTTGACGTGCCCCAGGAAGGCGTCGGCCTCCAGGTAGCCAATCACGCGCAACGGCTTGCGCTCGGCGCCATCGGGAGCGAAAAACAGCGTCGCCGGCGGGCCGACCAGGCCGAAATGCTTCATCAGCGCAGCGTTGGCCTCGGAATTCTCGGTGACGTCCGCCTTCAGCAACAACAGGGGACTCAGGGCCTCGATCACCCGCGGATCGGTAAAGGTATAGCGTTCCATCTCCTTGCAGGACACGCACCAGTCGGCATAGAAATCCAGCATCACCGTCTGGCCGCGCGCCGCGGCGTCGGCCAGCATGCGGTTCAGTTCGGCCAGCGACCCGACCGACCGGAATGCCAGCTTCGCCGGCCCCGGCGACCGGGCGCCGGCCGCCGACGGCAAACCGGCCAGGCCGCGCAACGGCTGCAAGGGATCGGGGTTGTTGGCGGCAACGCCGATCAGCATCAGCACGCCATAGGCCAGCATGGCGATCCCGATGCCTTTCCACAGCCTGCGCCAGCCCGAGGCAGCCGACGGCAGCGCGTCCAGCGCGCCCATGTAGATAGCCGGCACGATCAGCAGCAGGGCCCACAGCAGCAGGGTGACCGCCGGCGGCAGGACACGGTCCAGCAGCCAGACCGCAATGGCCAGGAGCCCGACGCCGAACACCGCCTTGACGGCATTCATCCACACCCCGGCACGCGGCAGCAGCTTGCCGGCCGAAGCGCCGATGGCGAGCAGCGGCAGCCCCATGCCCAGCCCCAGGGCGAACAGCGCCAGGCCACCGAGCAGGGCGTCGCCGGTCTGACCGATGTAGATCAGCGCGCCCGCCAGCGGCGCGGCGACGCAGGGCCCGACGATCAGGGCCGAAAGCGCACCCATCAGGGCCGCCCCGGTCAGCGTGCCGCCCTGCTGCCGGTTGCTCAGGCGGGCGAGGCGCGCCTGCAGAAAGCCGGGCAGCTGGAGGCTGAAGAGATCGAACATCGACAGCGCCAGGATCACGAAGACGGCGCTGAACGCCAGGATGATCCGCGGTTCCTGGAACAAGGCCTGGAGATTGCTGCCGAACAGCCCGGCCAATACGCCGAATACCGTATAGGCCAGCGCGGAGGCCAGCACGTAGCTCAGCGACAGCAAGAGCGCCCGGCCGGTGGTGATCTTGTGGCCATGGCCGACGATGATGCCGGACAGGATCGGGATCATCGGGAAAATGCAGGGCGTGAAGGCCAGCAGCACACCCATGCCGAGGAAGCTCAGCGCGGTCAGCCACACCGAATCCTTCCTGAGGCTGTCGACGATGGCGCACTGCTCGGACAGGCCTTCGGTCTCCACGAAGCCCTCGGGCGAACCGGCCTCGCATTCGCCGGCAAGGCTCGGGGCCTGCCCCGGCTGCGCCAGCGGCGGCGCGGCCCCCGGCTCGCCGGCCGGGACCTCCAGGACTGCCGTTTTCTCCATCGGCGGATAGCAGACACCGCGATCCGCACAGCCCTGGAAAGCGGCCTTCAGCACGATCCTGGCGGCCCGGCCATGGGTCCGCTGCAAGGGCACGGTAAAGCCGATATCCTCGTGAAACACTTCCACGGCGCCGAACTCGGGGTCCTGCTTCGGCTCGCCACGGGGGATGTCGTGGCGCCCCAGCGCCAAGCCGTCGGTCTCCGTCAGGGTCAGGACGAACTTCTCCCGGTACAGGTAGTAGCCGGGCGCGACCTGCCAGCCGACCCAGAGCGTATGGGCGTCGCGCACCTCGGCATGGAAACGGAAAGCTTCGTCGGGAGGCAGCAGCTCGCCCTGCCCGCCCGGTTTCAGGCCCAGCGCCTTGAAGACATCCCGCATGCCGGCGCCCACGTCGTTGGCCGCCACCTGCACCGGCGCAACCGGCCAGTTCAGGGCGACCGTCTGCTTCACCGGCGTATAGCAAACACCGGCGTCGGCGCAGCCCTGTGAAGTCACCTGAATGCGGGCTTCGGTGGCACCGTCATCGCGGCGGATCAGTGGCACCCGGATGTCGACATGGCCGTGATAGACCTCCATGAGGCCGTTGTTCTCGTCATGCTCGGTCGTGCCCCGCGGCATGTCCGGCCGGCCGAGCTCGATGCCCGGGGTCCTGGAGACGAACTTCAGCCGCTCGCGGTACAGGTGGTAACCCTCGGCGATATCCCAGCTGAACACCGCCTGGCTCTTTTCCAGGCGGTAGGACAGCCGGAACGCCGCGTCGCTGCTCAGCAGTTCCTCGCTGGCGAGGGCCAGGACACGCAGCGGCGCGGCCAGAGCCAGACCGAGCAGCAGCAGGCGCAACATCATCAGACCCAGACCCGGCATGCTCACCCCTCCCCGCGCAGCCACTGGCCGATCCACGCCAGATAGGACGGGTTGCCCGCCTCGATCGGAACCGCGACGATTTCCGGCACCGCGTAGGGATGCCGCTCGCCGATCGCCGCCTGCAGACGCGGGTAGCCGTGGCGTGCCGTCTTGATGATCAGCAGATACTCCTCGGTGGTCTCCACTTGCCCCTCCCAGCCATAGATCGAGGTCAGTCCCGGCAGAACGTTGACGCAGGCGGCCAGCCGCTCCTCGACCAGACCGGCGGCCAGGGTGCGGGCTGTCGCGGCGTCCGGACAGGTACAGAAAACTAGACAGTAGGCGTCAGGCATGGCACAAAGCCCGGCAACAAAGTCACGGGATTCTAAACCGCAAAATTCAACATGAATATGAGCCGCCCCTTTTTGTTGCTCGCCGCCGCCCTGCCCTTCATCGAAATCCTGGCCCTGATCCGGCTGGTCACCGCGCTGGGATTCCTGGCGACGCTGGCATGGCTGCTGCTGGCCGCCGCGGCGGGCTTCGCGCTCATCCAGCGGCAGGGCCTGTCGGCCCTGACCCGCTCGCAACAGGCGCTGGCGCGTGGCGAGCTGCCGACCCAGGACGTGGTGAACAGCGGCATCGCCGTGCTGGGGGGCGTGCTGCTGATCGTGCCCGGCCCGTTCAGCGACCTGCTGGCGTTGCCATGCCTGGTACCGGCGACGCGCCGGCGGCTGGCTGACCGGCTCATCGCCGCCCGCTTCGCCGTGCCGGGCACACCCGGTGTTTCCCCGGCGGCCCGCCCCGATTCGGTCATCGAGGGAGAATTCCGCCGCGAGGACTGACGCGGCGGCCATCCCCATGATTTCAGTGTGGTTTTTCCCGGCAACCGCTTTGACTTGCGGTAACGCTTGGGCCATCCTCTGGGCCCCTCAATCCCTGTCAGGACACACACCATGACCATCCAAGTGGGAGCATCGCTGCCTGCCGGCAAGCTGATCGAATGCAGCACATTCGACCCGGACAACGGCTGTCCGGTCAATCCGGAGACCCTGGACGTAACCGCGCAGCTCAAGGGCAGGAAGATCGTCATCTTCGGTCTGCCCGGCGCCTTCACGCCGACCTGCTCGCTCAAGCACCTGCCCGGCTATGTCGAGCAATATGCTGCCCTGAAGGCCAAGGGCGTCGACGAGATCTGGTGCCTGGCGGTGAACGATCACTTTGTCATGGCGGCCTGGGGCCGCGAGCAGCAGGCCATCGGCAAGGTGCGGATGATGGCCGACGGCAGCGCTGAATATGTCAGGCAACTGGGCCTGGACCGCGACCTGACCGCCAACGGCATGGGCATCCGCTCGCAGCGCTTCGCCATGATCGTCGATGACGGCGTGGTGCAGTACCTCGGTGTCGAAGGCTCGGGGCAGTTCGGGGTTTCCAGCGCCGAGGGCGTGCTGGCGCAGCTCTAGGGTTGCCGCTGCGCGCCGGCCGGGTTCAATCGGCAGCGGTGAACAGGTCGAGACTGCGCCCCAGCCAGTAGGCGAACAGGAAATCGGCGCCCGGGTAATCCACCGCGACGCTGCTGGCCTTGTACTCCAGTGGCGAGTGCTTCCAGGCATACACCGTGTAGGCACTGGCCTCGAACAGTGGCGTCATGCGCTGGGACTGGGTGCGGTCGTTGTCCTCCCAGTCGAACTTCCAGGGCGCCGACGGAAACGGCGACATGACGAAGTCGGAGCGAATGCGGTGATCGATGGCCAGCCTGGGCTTGGGCGCCGGCAGTTCGCGCAGGCGCCAGAGCGCGGCCTGGGCGGCATCGCTGTGCGGCAGCGTGCCGAGGCGGGCGAACAGCACGCTCCACGGGCCCAGCGGCACCCGCGAGAAATCGTGATAGACCGCCTCCACCCCGCGCCGGAGCACGCTGCAACTGTCGATGCCGGGCAGGGGTGACCGCTCGCTGAGCAGATTGAACAGCAGATACTGCACGGCGGCGAGGTGCGTGCCGCTCCAATCGGCGATGCCATAGGAGTAGACGGTGGAACTGCCTGCGCCAAGGTTCGCCGCCTGGCGGTTCCACTCCTTGCGGGCCGCCCGGATGACCAGTGGATCGCCCGTCGTATAGGCCGCCAGCCACAACGCCGCCAGGCGGTTGTAGCCGCTCGCCTGCGCCACCTGGAGCTGGCTCGCCACCTGCACGCTGTTGTCGTGCAGACGCTGGCAAAAGGCGGCATGGCCTTCCCGGCCATCCTCGCAGACAGCAGCCTGGGCCATCGCCATGCCCAGCATGACGCCCTTGTACATGTCGTTGTTGCCGCCCGCCTCCCATTCCAGATGCGCCAGGGTGCCCTGCCCCGGATACCAGGGCGGAACCGGACGTCCCTCGGCCTTGCGCAGGGTGCGGGCGAAGATGCGGCGGTTGCCCGTGATCTCCAGCAGCGTCATCAGGCCCTCCACGCTGCGGACAAGGTTGTCCCGCGCGGCCGGATCGGCAGTCAGCCGATGGCGCAGGGCCTGGCTGGCGGCGTAGGCGCCGGTCCACAGGGCCGCATCGTGGCTCGGATAGCCCTTGCCCTCGGCATCGACGAACTCGAACAGCAGCCCGGTAGCGGCATCGATGGCCCGCTCGGCCGTGACCCGGTCGAAATGCTCGGCCTTGCCTGCCAGCGTCCATTTGAAGGCATCCGCCCGCGCCAGGGTTTCCTGCAGGCTGATGGGATCGACGATCTTATCCACGACCCGCAGCCGGTCCCCGTGGCGCTGGTAGTAATCGAAATCGGTGCGGTCGGACACCGCAATATGGACGGGATTACGGAACGCCGGCAGGTCCGTATAGGGCAACACCGCAGACAATTGCCGGTAGCTCTTGAACAGGTCGAACAGAAAGTCCCGGACGCTTCCCGGAACGGCCACATGGGTGGGCGTCTCGCGCAGATACCCGACGAAGATGGGCATATCGCCGCCCGGCTCCGGCAGGCTCCAGGTTTCCGGACCCACCCGTTCGCCGGCCTGGCCCAGCACGTAGGTCCCCTGCAGCGAACCCTGCGCCGGCAGGAACTGCCCGGTCACCGGCACCGGAAGCTGTTCGGCCTGCCGGCGAATCAGGGCTCCGCGCTGGCGCACGAAGTCCGCCTTGCGCAGACTGGCTGCCACCTGGTAACCCCCGCCCGCCAGGGGTTCCGCCGTACCCTGCCAGACCCAGGACAGCCCGCGGTCGTCCTCGACCCGGACGGTATCGGCATAATCGATGACGCGAAGGAAGCGGAAACCCGCTCCTGCGGCCGGGATCAGCTGGACCCGGCCGGTATAGTCACCGCGCTCGTCGTGGCCCTCGACCTGCCATACGGTACTGCCGCCTGCCGCCAGCGCGGGCATCGGCGACAGCAGCCAGCCGAACAGCGCCAATGCCACCAGAGACAGGCCGGACCGGCCCGTCGGGGTTTGCCACAGATTCATGGCCAGACCTCCATGCAGGGGAATAAAGACGGGGCGTCAACAAGGCCGCAAGGAACCGGCATCCCCCCGGAACAGGCGGGTTACCGGACCTCTAACGGCCATGGCTTCACTCTCCCGGGAACAGGCAGGGATTGAAACCGGAACGGGCAAAACCCTGCTCGGCGAGCAGGACGTCGAGCGCCAGCGTGGCCAGATCGTCGGCGATGGCGTCGGCGCCGGGCAGGCGGCTGCGGTCGACCTGCTTGAGGTAGGCACGGCAATCACCGCAGGTTGCCGCCTTCACTACGCCGCCACCCCCCTCGATCTCCACGAAGGCCATGGCCTTCTGACTGCCGCAGTGGGCGCACTGGATGCGTGGAAACAGCCATTCGCTGGCGCACAAACCGCAATGCAGATAACGCAGCCCCGATGCCTCGCCCCATGCCCGCAGCACACTCGCCACCGGCCAGCCACCACAGACGGGACAGACAGGGGATGCGGCCGGGCGGCCGGCAGCGACAGGCGCCAGACGGCTGGCGCGCTGGGCCAGCAGGACCTGCAGGCCGGTGGCGACGAAGGGCAGTACCGCGGCATCGCCGGACCGGCATTCGCCGGAGACCAGCCCGGCCAGCCAGCGGCCGACTGCGTCCGGGGTGGCACCGATCAGCCGGCGCGAGGTCTCACCCACATCCGGAGTAACCGGGGGAAGCGCGGCCGCCAGTCGTTGCAGCAGGGGCGGAAGGGAAAGCGCCCAGACCTCGTCCTGCAATGACAGGGGCGGCTGCCATGGCGGAAAATCCTGTCTGGCCTGACCGTCCGCCAGCGGGCGTGGGGATGCGGACGGTTCTCCCGAAGCCTCCGTGGATGCCCCGTCAGGACCGGCGCCCCTCTCCCGCGCCACGGCGCCGCCCGTGCCGTCATGCCGCATGAGATCGGCATCCCGTTCGGCGCTCAGCGCCGCCTGGCGTTCGGCCAGCGTCGCCAGCAACGACAGATAGCCGGACAGGCCGGACGTGAGCGCGGCCAGCTCGCGCAGGCGCCGGGCACGGTGGGTAAATAGACTGCGGGGTTCCGGCAGCCGGATGGCCGGGGGCTGGCCAGCGTCCGTGCCGGCACCGGGGTTCACGGTTCGTCCCCGCCCTGCTCGACCTGCCGGAGCCAGCCGGGGTGGTGCTTGCGCGCCCAGGCGCGGCTGACGGTGCCGCGTACCATGGCCCCGACCGTGCCGCGTATCCAGATGGCTGCGTAAATATGGACGATGATGCCGGAGATCATCACGAAGGCGCAGACGGCGTGCAGCAGCACGGCGATGCGGATGAGGTCGATGGGGAAATACCCGGCGAACCAGGGCCGCCAGATGATGATGCCGGTGATCAGCAGCGTCGGGATGGTGGCGATCAGGGTCCAGAACAGCAGTTTTTGCCCGGCGTTGTAACGGTCGACTTCCGGCAGCCGGTCTTCCCGGTTGCGGATCACGTCGCCGATCCGTTTCAGCCATTCGACATCGTTGCGGCTGATGAGGTTGTGATGCCAGAACTTCAGCGCCAGCCCGGCAAACGACAGGAACATCACCACGCCGATGTAGGGATGCAGGATGCGCGTCCACACCGGCCCGCCGAACAACTGGGTGAACCAGAACATCGACGGGTGAAACAGCGCCAGCCCGGAGAAGGCCAGCAGGATGAAGGTGATGGCGGTCAGCCAGTGATTGGCCCGCTCGGCGGGCGTGTAACGCCGGATGAGGCGGGAGTGAGTTTCCGTCTTCATGTCGGGTGGTCCTCCTCATCGGCTTCGGCGTCGTTCGGGCCGATGGTCACGTAATGGAAGAAGCCGGCCAGCGCCGTGAAAACCATCGCCGCCGTCGCCAGGGGTTTCAGGACGCCTTTCCACAGGCCCACCGTCGGGCTGATGGTGGGTTCTTTCGGCAGGTCGTTGTAAAGCTGCGGCTGGTCGGCGTGATGCAGCACATACATCACATGTGTGCCGCCGACGCCAGCCGGGTCGTACAGCCCGGCCTGATCGAAGCCGCGCTCCTTGAGGTCGGCGATGCGGTCATTGGCGTGATCGATCATGTCTTCCTTGCTACCGAACACCAGCGCCTGGGTCGGGCAGGCCTTGATGCAGGCCGGCTCCAGCCCGACCGACACCCGGTCGGAGCAAAGCGTGCACTTGTAGGCCTTGCTATCCTTTTTCGAGATACGCGGGACGTCGAACGGGCAGCCAGCCACGCAATAGCCGCAACCGATGCAGTGCTCCTCCTGGAAGTCGACGATGCCGTTGCTGTACTGAATGATGGCCCCCGGCGACGGGCAGGCCTTGAGGCAGCCGGGGTCGGCGCAGTGCATGCAGCCGTCCTTGCGGATCAGCCATTCCAGGGTGCCGTTCTCTTCGTGCTCGGCAAAGCGCATCAGCGTCCAGCTGTTCTCGGTCAGGTCATGCGGGTTCTGGTAGGAACCCTCGTTGATGCCGACCTCCTCGCGAAGATCGTTCCACTCCTGGCAGGCCGACTGGCAAGCCTTGCAGCCGATGCACTTGGTGACGTCGATGAGCTTGGCGACTTCCTGCTGTTGCCGTTGCTGTGGTGGCGGCGTCGTCGTGGCCGAGCGCCGGGTGATATCCAGGGATTGCAGTGACATGGCTTACACCTCCGTCCGGCCTTTCAGCAGCCGTTCCAGCAACGACAGTTTGGGGGTGGCGCCCGTCTTGCCGTCCCAGCGGCGGCTCGGCGCCGGCGGGTTGGGCAATTCGGCATGCCGAGCCGCCGGCCCGGTGACCTTCTCCACCTTCACCAGAAACGCCTTGAATTCCGGCGTCTGCGTATTGGCGTCGCCGAGATAGGGCGTCAGGTTGTTGCAGAAGAAGCCCTTGCGCGTCTCGCCCATGAAACCCCAGTGCACCGGAATGCCGATCTGATGCAGCGGCTTGCCGGCCACGGTCAGCGCCGGCAGGCGCTTGGTGACCACGGCCACGGCGCGGATATGGCCGCGTTTGGAGCGGACCTGAACGATCTCGCCATTAACGATGCCCAGTTCCCTGGCCAGCGTCTCGCCGATCTCGACGAACTGCTCCGGCTGCAGCGAGGCATTGATGCGGACATGGTTGGTCCAGGTGTTGAACAGCTCGGTGATGCGGTAGGTGGTCGCCACTACCGAAAACTCGCGGCTGTCGCCGAGCATCGCCCGATCCTTGTCGAAGACGCGCGCCGCCGGATTGTGGCTCACGGCGGGGTGCAGCGGATTGCCGTCCAGGGGACTTTCGAACGGCTCGTAATGTTCGGGGAAGGGCCCATCCGCCAGCTTGTCCGCGCCGAACAACCGGCCCACGCCCTCGGCATTCATGATGAAAGGCAGCATGTCGCTGCCCGGAGCCTGGTCGATCTTGAAGTCGGGCACGTCGCAACCGGTCCAGCGCTGGCCGTCCCATTCCAGAATCCGCCGCTTCGGGTCCCACGGCTGGCCGGCAGGATCGCAGGAGGCACGGTTGTAAAGGATGCGGCGGTTGGCCGGCCATGACCACGCCCAGCCTGGCGAGATACCCTGACCGCTGGGGTCGGACGGATCGCGCCGCGCCATCTGGTTGCCGGCTTCGGTCCAGGCGCCGCTGAAGATCCAGTTGCCGCAGGCGGTGCTGCCGTCGTTGCGCAGCTGATGGAACCCGTCGAGTTGCTGCCCCTTGCGCAGCTGGATCCTGCCGGCGTCGCCGGGGTCGGACAGATCGGCCAGGGCCTGGCCGTTGTACTCCCGCGCCAGCTCACCGGGCGTCGGATCGTGCGGGTTGCGATACGGCCAGTGCAGATACCGGATCGGTTCATGGAAGGCGCCGCCTTCCTGCTCGTAGAGTTCGCGCAGCCGCAGGAACAGGTCGGCCATGATCTCGATGTCGGTCTTCGCCTCGCCGGGCGGTTCCGCGCCCTTCCAGTGCCATTGCAGCCAGCGCGAACTGTTGACCAGCGAACCGTCCTCCTCGGCGAAGCAGGTGGTCGGCAGGCGGAAGACTTCGGTCTGGATATCGGCCGGGTTCACGTCGTTGTGCTCGCCGTGGTTTTGCCAGAACTCGGAGGTTTCGGTGGCCAGCGGGTCCATCACCACCATGAACTTGAGTTTGGCCATACCCCCGCGGACCTTGTTCTTGTCCGGGTAGGAGGCCAGCGGGTTGAAGCCCTGACAGATAAAGCCGTTGACCTTGCCTTCGGCCATGAGATCGAACATCCGCAGGCTGTCGTAAGGCTTATCCAGTTTCGGCAGCCAGTCGTAGGCGAAATCGTTGTCGACGGTCGCCGCCGCGCCATACCAGGCTTTCATCAGGCTGGTATGGAACCTGGGGAAATTCGACCAGTAGCTCCATTGCCCCGGCCGCAGCGGCTTGAGAGTGCGCTTGGCCAGATAGCCGGCGCGGTCGGTTTCATGGTCGCGCGGCAGGGTCATGTAGCCCGGCAGCATCTCGGTCAGGAGGCCGAGGTCACTCAGCCCTTGAATATTCGAGTGGCCGCGCAGGGCATTCACCCCGCCGCCGCTGAGGCCGATATTGCCCAGCAGGAGCTGGATCATGGCCATAACGCGAATGTTCTGCACACCGACCGAGTGATGCGTCCAGCCCAACGCGTAGAGGCTGGTCAGCGCCCGCTCCGGCGTGGCGGTGGAGGCGATCAGTTCGCAGACCTTGAGGAAAGACGCCACCGGCGTTCCGCAGAGCGCGTGCACCTGTTCCGGTGTGTAGCGGTCGACGTGATTCTTGAGCAGCGCGAACACGCAGCGTGGATGCTGGAGCGTCTCATCCACCTTGGCATAGCCCTGCTCGTCCAGTTCGTAGGTCCAGGTCGTTCTGTCGTAGCGGACTTCCGGGTTGCTGGCGTCATAGCCGCTGAACAGACCCTCGTCGAAGCGGAAATCCTCGCGCACGATGAACGCGGCATTAGTGTAAGCCTTCACGTAAGGCCGATTGATGGCGGCCTTTTCCAGCAGATAGCGGATGACGCCATTCAGAAAGGCAATGTCCGAACCGGCACGAATCGGCACGTACAGGTCCGCCACCGCCGCCGTGCGGGTGAAGCGCGGATCGACCACGATCAGCTTGGCCTTGTTGCGCGCCTTGGCTTCCACCGCCCACTTGAAGCCGACCGGATGCGCCTCGGCCGGGTTGCCGCCCATGGCGATGATGACGTCGGCATGCTGGATGTTCATCCAGGTGTTGGTCATCGCCCCGCGCCCAAAGCTGGACGCCAGCGCCGTCACCGAGGGCGCGTGGCAGATGCGCGCCTGGCTGTCGATCATGACCATGCCCAGCGCCCGGGCGACCTTGTTGGTGAGATAGCCGGTCTCGTTGGAGGCCGCCGAGGCGGCCAGGAAACCGGTCGACACCCATCGGTTGACGGTCTGGCCCTGGTCATTCCTGGCGATGAAATTGGCGTCGCGGTCGTCCTTGACCCGCCGGGCGATCTGCTCCATCGCCCAGTCCCAGGATACGCGCTGCCACTCGCGGCTGCCGGGTGCCCGGTACTCCGGGTAACGCAGGCGCGTCTTGCTGTGGACGAAGGACAGCAAGCCTGAACCCTTGGGGCACAGACTGCCACGGCTGACCGGATGGTCGGGATCACCCTCGATGTGGATGATCTCCGCCTTGGCGTTCTTGGCCTTGTCGCCCAGGCTGTACATGATCAGCCCGCAGGCCACCGAACAGTAGGGGCAGGTATTGCGCGTCTCGGTGGTGCGGGTCAGCTTGAAGGTGCGGACATCCGCCACTGCCGCCTCGGGCGAGAACCCCAGCGCGGCCAGCGACGAGGCCCCGAGCGAGGTCGCGCTCACCTTGAAGAATTGTCGTCGGGTGACTTGCATGATGCGGGTGCTCCTGTCTGATCGGGTGCCGATTCTGTTCGGCCGGCTAGTGGGATGCGTATCGTCTCAAGTGCAACACCGGTTCCTCCGAAAATCCGCAAGAACCGGTAAATTGCTAACGCTAATGGGCCTGCACATTACTGGAATGTAGCCCCTACGGCTTTGTTACCATCTATAAAGAGACTGCACACGTCGGCGCCTGAGCACGCGCCCGTCCATCCCACAAACGATCTTCCTTGTTGGGGAAGCGGACTCAATATCACCTCAGTGCCTTTGGTGAATTTGACCGTACAGGACTTTTTCTTGTCCGGGCAATTGAGACCTGCAGGGCTGCTGATGACCGACCCGAGGGTATTTTTCGTAATCTTGAGGTTGTACCTGGGTAGTTTCTTGAAGACGGCATTCACGGTCATCTTGCCGGTGGGTTTGATGTAGCAGATGTTGCCCTCAATAGATTGGCATCCATTCCAACGAATGAACTCATAGCCGAGACCAGGTGTGGCAGTCAGTTTTGCGGAGGAGAAAAATGCACTGCACAGCTTGTTGGGGCCTCCACAAAGAATTCCGGCTGGCTCACTGCTTATTACCCCAGTGTTTGGTTTGGTGATCTTGACCGGGTACTTGGGCATCTCAATGAAGTTTGCTGATACGGATTTATCGTCGTCCATGGTGACGGCACACGTTCCGGTTCCAGAGCATACGCCACCCCAGCCGGCGAAGGCATAGCCATAATCAGGTTGAGCGATCAGCGTCACGGTGGAACCGTCGAGGAATTGACTGCTACAGGCTGACCCACAGCTAATTTTTGCGGGTATGCTGGTGATAGTGCCGCTGCCAGTTTTTGTTACCGTCAGAACTCTTAGCGGAGCGAATGTTGCACTCACGCTTTTCTCTGAATCCATGGTCACTACACAGGTACCGATTCCTGAGCAAGCTCCGCCCCATCCTGTGAAGGTATAGCCATTGTCAGGCTGGGCAATAAGAGACACGTTGGAGCCTTCGGCAAATTGACCACTACAGTTGGAGCCACAGTTAATTGCGGCGGGATTGCTGATGACAGTGCCATATCCCTGACCGGTCTTGGTTACCGTTAGATTATTGTAGTTTATTTTTGCCTGCAGAGATGCTACGACATTCTTATCCGTATCAACTCGCATAAGGCATGGCTCTCTCGTGGAGCAATCACCTTCCCACCCGTTAAAAATGTAGTTAGATTTAGGTATAAATGTCATAACTACGGCAACCCCATGGAAGTAAATATAACTGCAGGCATTCCCATTGCAGCTTGTTTCCAGTGGAGGATGGTCAAATACAACGCTTCCACCTTCAATTCCTTCAACCCTGACTTCATGCGTCAATAGTTTTGGAGTTTCGACGTCAGGTTCACTTAGGATCGGCTTGTAAGGTATAAAGCCCGGAAGTGCCAAATCATCGCTTTTATCCACTATTCTGTCGGCAATTTCTGAATCACTGAGGGTGCCCCAATAGTTGTTCTGAGCCGTCATCGACGATGAGTCATACTGAAGAGCAAGAATATTATCGATTGCCTTAATAAATGAATTGTTTTCAACGATCATTTTGCTGCCAGAATAAGCAGCCCAGTTCACAAGAGGCTGAGACTGTTTGTAGAACAAGTTTTTTCTTATAGAAAGATTGACGCCCGTCAATCCCGCGCTAAGCAAGCCGGGGTTTATAAAGACATTCTTCTCTATGATTGAGTCTCGAACTGGATACCAAAGGTACATATAGTCAATATTTTCTATATAAGAATTACGCAAGACCAAAGAGCCATATACTGCATCGCCGCTCGGATAAAAAAGCTTTGAATTGTATATGTGCGCGTTTTCAATTCTTACGAGCCCATCAAGATCGCTAATAGTCTGTGAGTTTCCCGGGTATATTGATATATTTTCGAATGTGATTGAGTCGTCGCTTAGTCCTATTGCCGCAAGTGTCCCCCACATCCTGAGTGAGCGACCATTACCATAAACTCTGGTTCCGGGCTCAATCGTGAGAGTAGCGCCTTGCGCAACTTGAACGTCTCCTTGCAGAACGTACGGCGATTTGTCTTTACT
>NZ_BAAHXD010000038.1:0-34227 GCF_054657115.1 Methyloparacoccus murrellii
CGGCATGGGACACGGAAGGGTTGACGCCAGTTAATGAGAATTGATACCATTTGTATATGGATAGCAACCGCTCATCTCCCGCAAAACCCGGTTTCCCTGTCACCCAGCCCACGGGCGCCATGCGACAGGAGCCCCTGACAACCGAACAGTTGTTCGGCAAGCGTCAGGAAATCGTCATCGTTCATGACGGCGAGGCGTACCGGTTGCGGATCACGCGCAACAACAAGCTGATCCTGACCAAATAAATCGTTCGGGGTGCATCCCGGGATGCGCCTCCATTTTGGATACCGCCAGCCACCGAGTGCCCGCGCGCACGAGGCAGCCAGCATCACCCCATCAACCAGGGGATTCTGTGCTGGCGAAAATGACATGGTGTCTGGTTTGTCTCGGGCTGCTTGCCGGCCCCGGCCACGCCGAAACTGCCACCGCCATCCCGGCGGAACCGGAGCAACGCCCGGTCACCGCCGAGGAACCCGCCGCGCAGATCCCGGAAACCCGCCGCGAGCCGGCGCAGGAAACCGTGAACGAATCCGCCGCAACCGCCGAGACCATCGTCAGCCTGGAGGATGTGCACGTCACCGCCACCCACCCCATGCGCGACGACCGCGACTTTCCCGGCACGGCCTCGGTGATCGATACCGAGAACATCGAGCGCCGCCTGATGCGCACCATCAAGGATATCGTGCGCTACGAGCCGAATGTCTCGGTCGAGAACGACCCCCAGCGCTTCGGCCAATCCGGCTTCAACATCCGCGGCGTCAGCGGCAACCGCGTCCTGACCCTGGTCGATGGCGTCCGGGTACCGGACAGCTTCGCCATCGGTTCCTTCCAGAGCGCCGGCCGCAACTACGTCGATGTCGACTCGCTCAAGGCGGCGGAGATCGTGCGCGGCCCTGCCTCGGCGCTCTACAGCAGCGACGGCATCGGCGGCGTCGTCAGCTTCATGACCAAGGACCCGGCCGACTATCTGGACCTGTTCGGCCAGGACAACTACGAGGCGCTGAAGCTGATGTACAACAGCGCCAACCAGAGCTTTCTCCAGACCGGAACCGTTGCCAGCCGCGCCGAGGGCTGGGACGGGCTGCTGCTGCTCACCCACGCCGACGGGGCCCAGTACGGCAACATGGGCAGCAACGACAGCAAGTCCAGCGCCCGGACCACACCCAACCCCCAGGACACGCGGCTGCTCAACCTGCTGTCCAAGGTGCTCTACCACGTCGACGAAGACAACATCATCCGCCTGACCGGCGAGGCCACCGAGAACCAGATCTTCACCGACGTCTACTCGCTCTACGGGACCAATTACACCGGCCGCAACGTCTACCAGTTCGACACCCAGGACCGCCAGTCGCGCTGGCGCGTGAGCCTGGACGAATCGATCCGTCGCATCGGACTGCCCTGGCTGGAAAACCTCAGCTGGCGGCTATACGGCCAGAGCAGCCGCACCCGCCAGAATGTGCAGGAGGGACGCACCCTGCCCCTGGGCGGCGATCAGACCCTCGACCGCCGCTTCAGTTACGACGCCACCCTGGTCGGCGGCCAGGTCCAGGCCGGCACCAATTTCGTGTTCCAGTCCACCGGCCATGCCGTCAGCTACGGCGCCGAGGTGTTCCATACCGGGATCGAGGAACTGCGCGATGGTCAGTTGTGCGCCACGGGCACCATCGACTGCACCAATGTCGTCACCCCCGACAGCTTTCCGGTCCGCGACTTCCCGCTCAGCGCGATGCTGCGCGCCAGCGCCTTTGTGCAGGATCGCATCACCGCCCTCGACGGGCGTCTGGAACTGCTGCCGGCGCTGCAATACGAGTACTACGGGCTGGATCCGCGAATGGATCCGATCTATGCCAAGACCAACCAGGACAATCCGCCGATCGCGCAATCCTTCAACAAGGTGCTGCCCAAGTTCGGCACACTCTTCCATTTCACCGACGCCATCGCCCTGCACGGGCAATACTCCGAGGGCGCCAGGGCGCCGAATTTCTCCGACGCCAACACTGGCTTCGCCAATTTCGCCTTCGGCTATGCCTCCATTCCGAACCCGGAGCTGAAACCGGAGACGGTCGCCAGCGGCGAGATCGGCCTGCGCCTCGAGGGCACCCATGGCTTTGCCGACGCCACCCTCTTCCGCAACGACTACCACGGCTTCATCCAGACCGCCGTGGTCTGCCAGCCGACCCTGGAAACGCCCTGCCCGCCCTACAACCTGCTGACCTATCAGGCCATCAACACGCCCGGCACAGTGCAGTTGCAGGGCTTCGAGTTCAAGGGGGAAACCCCGCTCGGCAAACTCTGGCCGACGCTCGACGGGCTCTCGCTGATCGGCAACTACGGCATGACCATCGGCCAGAACCTGGAAACGCAGGCCTACATCAACAACGTCAACCCGATGCGCGGCGTGATCGAGCTGCGCTATGACGACCGCGGTGGCGACTGGGGCTCCCAGGTCTTCCTGTCCCTGACCGGCCCCAAGCTGGCGCAATACATCGACTACCAGAACGCCCCCACCGCCTTCCCCACCGGAGGCTACGTGCTGCTCGACGCCACCGCCTATTACCGGTTCAACGACCACGTCACGGTCAACGCCGGCCTCTTCAACCTGCTCAACAAGAAGTATGTCGAGTGGGAGAACGCCCGCAGCTCGAGCAACGACCCGCATGCCGGCCTCGGCCCGCAGGCCGATATCCGCGACCGCTACACCAGTCCCGGCATCAACGGCGGCGTCACCCTGCGCATCGAGTTCTAGGTCCATTCACGCAATCCTGCACCCATCCTTCAGGCCAACCATGGCGGAGCACGACATGAACATCCCGACACAGCCCTGTCCCAAACCCGGCTGCACATGCCTGCTGGCACTGGCCGGCACCCTGCTCGGCACCGGCCCGGCCCTGGCCGACAACAGCCTGGGGCCGAATCCCTACGGGCCCGGCTTCGGCTTCGATGCGCCACAGGAAGCCAGCTGGGGCGGCTGGCAGCGCGCAGCACCCGGTACCGTCCATGCCGAATGGGACGTGTTCAACGATGCCTCCCACGGCAAGGGCGATGACCGGACGGCCGCGCCGGATCGTGGCAGACACGGCACGACCTCGGCCTGGCTGGGCTGGAATGCCGGCACCTTCGTCTCCTCGACGCAGAACCTCTACAGCTTCTCGGTGCCGGAAACCGTCCGCATCAACCTGGCGGCCCCGCCCGGCGCAGGTCGCACCCGCGTCGCCCTGCAGCTGGAAGCGCAGGGCGAGGGCCGGCTGGACCCCAGATACCTGCGGCTGAACGGCCGGGGCGCGAGCCGCATCCTGCAAACCTACCGGGGCACCTACGCCTCCTCCATGGGCCCCGCCGACCTGGTGCACCAGGTCGCGCTGTGGGATTTCGACCAGGCCCCGGACAGTTTCGCGATCGAATTCACGCTGAAGCAGCACACCACCATCCGGCAAATTGCCGTGGACATCGGCCCCCATGCCGGCGGCGAACCGGTCACCCCGGAAGCCCCCGAACCCCTTGCGCGGGTCAAGACCTGGATCAACCTTCCCGCCGAGGATCTCGGCGCCGAGCGGACAACCAGCCTGTACGCCCAGAACCGCCGGTATTTCCCGCAGATCTGGCGCGACCGCCAGCTGGCCTACCAGCAGTCGCCCCGCCAGGCCGGACAGCAGGCCAAACGCCAGCTGACCGGCAAGATCAAGGCGCTGTTCTACGACGAGGCGGCCGCCGACGGCGTCAACACGCTGTTCGTCGACCTTTACCGGCCCGACGGCAACGGCGACCTGAAGCTTGCGGAATGCCGGCTCAAGCCGACCCAGATCCGCCGCTGGGCAAAGGTCATCCTGGACGACCGGAGCCAGCGCCTCGGCACGGCCGTCTATGCCCTGGATGTCAGAAGCACCGAATTCGCCGGTGAACCGGCCAGAACCCGCCTCACCCGGCAGGTCGGCCAATGCGACATCGACCTTGCCACCGCCGGCCTGCAACCCGGCGTGCCGAACCTCCGCGAGGGCGACTACAGCGTGCTCCGGCGCGGCCAGCCCGAAACCCCAGTCACCGCAAACCCTTGAGCATCACGACCATGAACCGACCTGCATCACGAACCGCGGCCACTCGCCCGGCCCGCCTGCGGCATCTGCCGCTGTGCGCCCTGCTGGGCATCAGCCTCAACGCCAGTGCCGACGGCAGCATCGGCATCGACCCCTATGCGCCCGGCCAGGGCTTCGACCGGCCCGGCGAAGCCGCCTGGGGTGGCTGGAACCGCTGCGACGGCGGCACCCTTTTCGCCGAATGGGATATCTTCGACGACGCCTCCCACGGCGCTGCCGACGACCGCACCGCCGCACCCGGCGGCGCGGCCGAACAGGTCGCCGCCTGCGGGGTCACCAGCGCCTGGCTGGGCTGGAGCACCGACGCGGCCAATCCCGCCTTCGCCTACAACAACGGCAACTATCTCTACAACCTCTCCAATGGCGGGCAGGGCGGCACCACCAGCTTGCGGATCAATGCCGCGGGCCCCTTGCGCCCGGGCCTGACCCGGGTGGTCCTGCAATTCGAGACACGCTCCTACCCCATCATGCCGGACAGCCTGCGACTCAATGGCCTCAAGCCGACCCTGGTGGCCAACACGCTCGAGCGGGACACCACCATCAACGGCCGCCCCGCCAGGCTCTTCCACCAGCTGGCGATCTGGAACCTCGGCGCCGCGCCGCCGACGCTGCTGTTCGATTTCGCCACCGAGGCCCATACCGTCCTGCAAATGGTCGCGCTCGATGCCGGACCGCTGAACTCCGGCAGCACCGACGACCCCGGCCAGGCGCCCGTGCCGGCCAGCTGGCTGATCAACCTGCCCGGCGAAGCCCTGCCACCCGCCCTCATCCAGTCGCTGCATGCCCAGCGGCCGGGGTGGTTTCCCGCCGAGTGGCGGCCCAGCCAGCTGACCTACCGGCAGTCGGTCAACAAGGCCGGCACCCGCCTGGGCCGCCGCCTCAAGGGCAGCATCAAGGCCCTGTTCCATGATCCCGCCGAGGGCCCGGCCACCAACCGGGTCTTCCTCGATATCTACCGCAAGGACCCGATCGCCGACATCCGCATCGCGGAATGCGAGCTGAAAACCACCCAGAAACGCCGCTGGACCCGCGTCAACATCGACAATCGGCTGGTCCGGCTGGGGACCGCGCGCTATGCGCTGGACCTGGAACTGACGGAAATCCCCGCAACATCCGCCAGCCGGTTCAAGCGACGCATCGGCCAGTGCGACATCGACCTCGACGCCGAGGGTATTCAGGCCGGTGTTCCCGCGTTGCGCGAAGGCGACTACACCCGCCTCCGCCGCGCCGAGCCATAGGCCCTGCACCCCGACCGACTTTCCAAGGAGACCCCGACGATGAACCAAGCAACCGCCAGACCGGCCCTCGACGACATCCTGCTGGAGGCCCGGCAGTTCCACCTTGCCTTCGCATCCCTGCTGCTGGCGACAGCCAGCGCCGACGGAGAGCCGACCGCCAGTTATGCGCCCTATGTCACGGACGCGGAGGGAAGCTTCTACGTCTACGTCAGCGAACTCGCCGCCCATACCGCCAACCTGCAGCAACACCCGCGGGCCAGCGTCCTGTTCATCGAGGATGAAAGCCATGCCCGCCATCTGTTCGGGCGCCGGCGGGTGACCTACAGCTGCCGGGTGGAGGGGATCGGCCGCCAGGATGCGCGCTTTGCCGGCATCCTCGACCGCTTTGCCGAAAAGCACGGCAAATTCATGGACATGATGCGCGACCTCCAGGACTTCCACCTGTTCCGGCTGGTGCCCGAGCGGGCCAGCTATGTGCGCGGCTTTGCCGAAGCCTTCGAACTGACCGGAGAGCGCCTGGAACAGATCCGGCATCTGAACGACAAGGGGCACCGTGCCGGCAGCCGGGACACGGCCAGCCAGATGAACACGCTGAGCGCTGCCTGAGCCGCGGGAGTTCCTACACGATGTCCACATCCCGTCCCGAAGCACTCCGCGAACACTGGCAGGCCCTGCTCGCCAGCGAACCACAACTGCGAATCCGCGATGCCGCCGGGCGTCTCGGTGCGGCCGAGGCCGAACTGGTGGCACTGGGCTGTGGCACCACGGCAACCCGCCTGGACGGTCCTTGGGATGCGCTGCTGAAGCAGCTGCATACCCTGGGTCCGCTGCTCGGCCTGACCCGCAACGACCATGCCGTGCATGAGCGGCATGGCCGCTACGAAAGGCTCGCCAGCCAGGGCCGGATGCGGATCGTGGGCAGCCCCGGCTTCGAGGCCTGGCTGTTCCTCGACCGCTGGCACAGCGGCTATGCCGTCCAGGAGATCGGCCACGGCCAGGTCCGCCAGAGCCTGCAATTCTTCGACGAGCGGGGCGGCGCGGTGCACAAGATCTACCAGACGCAAGAGACGCTGCCCGGCACGCTGGAGACCCTGGTCAGACAGTTCCGGTCGGCCGACCAATCGCCCGACCACCTGGTCGCGGCCCAGCCGGAGGTGCCGGCAACCGCGGAACAGCCCCGTTTCTGGCCCAGGCATGACGTCGAGGGCCCGCCGCCACCTGACCCGATCGCAGCACATCCCGCGGCCATCCGGCCGCCGGCGGTCGCCCGCGCGGTCGACCGGACAGCGGCCGAAATCGTCCTGCGCGAGGCATCGGCACAGGCCATTCCCCTGCTGATCGCCGTCGGCAATCCTGGCGCCCTGCAATTTCACCGGGGGCCGGTCACCGCCATCCGCAGGACCGGACCCTGGATTAATGTCCTGGATGCGTCGTTCAACCTGCATCTGAGAGACGAGCAGGTCGCCAGCGCCTGGGTGATCGAGGAGGACGCGGACACAGGTCCGAAACGCTGGCTCGGTCTCGCCGACCGTCAGGGCCAGCCTGTGGCGCAACTGTCCTGCCTGCAGCCGTCCGCCCGCTGGGACGCGCTGCTCCAGGGGCTCGCGGCGGCCGTCACCACCGGAGGGCCTGCCTCGTGAACAGACGACAGCATTACCAACGCTTGGCACTGGCCGGCCTGCTGGCCGGGCTGCTCCAGCCGGCCAGCGCGGCGGATCCGCGCATCGTCACGGCGGGTGGCGCCGTGACCGAAATGGTCTACGCGCTGGGCGCGGGCGACCGGGTGGTGGGCGTGGACATCTCCAGCCTGTTTCCCCCGGCCGTCGCGCAGGTGCCTCATATCGGCTACCTCCGCACCCTGAGCGCGGAGGGCATCCTGGCCCTGCGTCCCGACGTGCTGCTCACCACCCCGGAGGCCGGCCCTGCCGCGACGCTGGAACACCTGCGCGCCAGCCGGGTGACGATCGAAACCATACCCTCCGGGTTCACGCCGGCGGCCGTCGAGGAAAAGATCCGTCGCATCGCCCGATCGCTGGACAAACCGGAAGCCGGAGAACGGCTGCTCGCCGACTTCCGCCGGAACTGGCAGGCCACGCAAGCGGCCGTGGCCGGCTACGCCGACCGGCCCCGGGTGCTGTTCGTGCTGGCCCATGCCGGCGGCAGCCCCATGGTGGCCGGGCGCGGCACGGCGGCCGACGCCATGATCGCCCTCGCCGGCGCCGAGAATGCCGCCGCCGCCTTTGACGGTTACAAGCCGCTCACCGCCGAAGCGGCGGTCGCGGCCCATCCCGAGGTCATCCTGATCACTGACGAGGGCATGCAGGAACTGGGCGGACGGGATTCGCTGTGGGCCAATCCCGCCCTGCGCCTGACGCCGGCCGGCCAGCAGCGCCGGGCGGTGGCCATGGACAGCCTCACCCTGCTGGGCTTCGGTCCCCGGCTGCCGACCGCCGTGCGCGCACTCGCCGCCCGCCTGCGCACGCCGGCATCATGAGTGCGCAGGCCGCATCGGCGGACATGGCCGGCCGGCTGCCGGTACTGCCGTTCTTTCTCGGACTGGGCCTGATCTGGCTGTCGCTGAACCTCGCCGCACTGGGCATCGGCGCGGTACCGATCGGCTGGCCGGAACTCCTGGCCTGGGCCACGAGACACCCGGACGGCGCGCCGTCCGGGCAGGCATTGACCGTGTTCTGGGTCATTCGCCTGCCGCGCCTGCTGCTGGCCAACCTCGCCGGCGCCAGTCTCGCGCTCTGCGGAGCGGCCCTGCAGGCGTTGTTCCGCAATCCGCTGGCCGATCCCGGCCTGCTGGGCATTTCCAGCGGGGCGGCGCTGGGAGCGGGGCTGATGATCGTCGTCGCCCCGGCCTACCTTGCCGGCCTGACCGGCTGGGCGAGCCAGGCCGCCGTTCCCCTGGGCGCCTTCGCCGGCGCCCTGCTGGCTATCCGGCTGGTGCAGGGGCTGTCCCGGGGCGCCGGCGTCTGGACGCCCGGCACCACCCTTTTGGCCGGCATCGCCGTCAATGCCCTGGCCGGCGCCGGCATCGGCCTGCTGTCCTATCTCGCCGACGATACCGCCCTGCGCAACTTCACCTTCTGGTCGCTGGGCAGTCTCGCCTCCGCCACCTGGCCGCTGCTGATACCCGTCACGCTGCTGGCGCTGCCCGCCACCGCCCTGCTCTGGCGCGAGGCGGCGGGGCTCAACATGATCCTGCTGGGCGAGGCCGAGGCCGGCCATGCCGGCGTCGACGTGGCCCGGCTGAAACAGCGCGTCGTCACCCTGTCGGCGCTCGGCATCGGCGCATTGGTTGCCGTGACCGGCAGCATCGGCTTCATCGGCCTGGTGGCGCCCCACCTGGTGCGCCTGACCATCGGCCCGGATCATCGCTTCCTGCTGCCGGGCTCGGCCCTGCTGGGCGCCGTGCTGCTGGGCGGCGCCGACCTCGGCGCCCGCACCCTGGCCGCACCGGCGGAGCTGCCGATCGGCCTGCTGACCTCGCTGATCGGCGGGCCATTCTTTCTCTGGCTCATCCGCCGCCAGGCGGGCAGCCCCGAGTCTTGAGCGACGCCATGAGCGGCTGTGCCGGGGCGGGGATCGTCCCCCGCGGCGACGGCGTTGGCCTGACCCTTGGGTTCCGGGGCGCGGATGCCCCGGATTTTTTCCGGACCGCACCCGCTGAGGAGCCACCCGCATCATGTTGAGTGCCATCGATGTGGACAAGCGCTACCGGGAGCGCTGGCTGCTGCGCCATGTCTCCCTGCGCGTCAGGCCGGGAGAGCTGCTGGTACTGGCCGGCACGAACGGCGCCGGCAAATCCACCCTGCTGAAAATGCTGAGCGGCGAATTGACGCCCGATGGGGGTGAAATCCGCTATGGCGACCGGCCGGCCGGCGACTGGCCTCTGCGGGAGCTGGCCAAGCGGCGGGCGGTGATGCCGCAGGACCAGCGGCTCGGCTTCCCTTTCACCGCCCGGGACGTGGTGCTGATGGGACGCTATGCCCACCACCAGGGCTATCCGCGCGCCGCCGACCGCCAGCTCGCCAGGCGCCTGATGGCGTCGCTGGATATCGGGCATCTTGCGCAGCGGCTCTATCCGACCCTGTCCGGTGGCGAACGGGCCCGCGTACAGCTGGCCCGCGCCCTCTGCCAGGTACTCGACAGCGACACGCCCGAACCGCCCCTGCTGCTGCTCGACGAGCCCACCGCCAGCCTCGACCTCGCCCACCAGCAGCTGGCGCTGTCGGTGGCACATACCTTCACCCGGCGCGAGGGCGGCGGCGTTTGCGCCGTGCTGCACGACCTCAATCTCGCCGCCCAGTATGCCGACCGCCTGGCCATCCTGGCCGAGCAGCGCCTGCTGGCCGAAGGCCCGCCCGCCACGATACTGACCGAGGCCCTGCTCAGCCGGGCCTTCGCCACCCAGGTCCAGGTCATTCGCCACCCGGCGCTGGCGCATCCCCTGGTAACGACAGCCCGTCCGGGCAGCGCCCCGGACGGCCATGCCGCCACAGGGCAGGCGTGCGCGGCACGCGGCGGCATCGAGGTTTCACGGTAGCTGTGGTAAATTAAGAATGACTATCATTTGCCACACTTGCCATCGTGAAATCCGATCTCAGCTGCCTCGGCGAGGGCGAATCCGCCGTGATCCAGTCCATCGAGGCCGATGAGGCCCTGCACCACCGCCTCAGGGCGCTGGGATTCAGCGCCGGCAAACCCATCTCGGTGATCCGCCGCGGGCGCTTCCATGGCCCCCTGCAGGTGCGTGTCGGCATGACCGACGTGATTCTCCGCCGCAGCGACGCCGCCAAGATCAAGATTGCCCTGCCGTCATGAAGCGCCTGGCTCTCCTGGGCATGCCGAACACCGGCAAGTCCACCTTCTTCAACCGCCTGACCGGGGCCCGCGCGCGGGTCGGCAACTGGCCGGGCATCACCGTCGACCTGATGGCGGCGAAGACCCTGCTCGGCGCCTCGCTGACCCAGGTCGTCGACCTGCCGGGCATCTACAGCTTTCACGGCTTCTCGGAAGACGAGAAGGTGGTGCGCGACTTCCTGGAGCACAACCCGGTCGACCTGGTCGTCATCGTTCTCAACGCCACCCAGATCGACCGGCAACTGCCGCTGGCGCTACAGATCCGCAAGCTGGGCCTGCCGGCCGTCATGGTGCTGAACATGGCCGACGAGGCCCGCCAGCTCGGCATCCGCGTGCATACCGCCCGGCTTGCCCAGGCCCTCGGCTTTCCGGTGGCGCTGGTGAGCGCGAAATACGGCCAGGGCTTCAACGAGGCCCGGCAGCTGATCGGCCAGGCGCTGGATGCCGGCCAGCCGGCGCGACCGCCGGAATTGACCCAGGTCTTTGCCGAGGATCACGCCATCGAGACGGAAACCGGCACCCTGCTCAAGGCCGCCGTCGACCTGCCGCGACAGTTTCCACGCAGCCGAACGGTCTGGCTGGACCGCTTCCTGCTGCACCCCTGGCTGGGGCTGCCGCTGTTCTTCCTGTTCATGTTCCTGCTGTTCCAGTTCATCTTCACCCTCGGCAAACCGATGCAGGACGGAGTGGCCTGGCTGCTGACGGAAGCGCGCGCCCGCGGGCTGGAACCCTGGATGAGCGGCTGGCCGCCCCTGCTCAAGGGGCTGGTGCTGGACGGCATCTACAACGGCGTCGGCACGGTGGCGTCCTTCGTACCGATCATCATCCTGTTTTTCCTGGTGATGACCCTGGTGGAAGACAGCGGCTACCTGTCCCGGGTCGCCTTTCTGATGGATGCGCTGATGGCCCGCCTAGGCCTGGATGGCCGCAGCTTCGTGATGCTGCTGATGGGTTTCGGCTGCAACGTCCCGGCCCTGATGGGCACCCGGGTCATGCGCTCGCGTCCCCTGCGGCTGCTGACGATGCTGGTGGTGCCGTTCTCGCTGTGCTCGGCCCGCTTGCAGGTCTTCCTGTTCATGACCGCCGCCCTGTTCAGCGCCCGGGCGGCGCCGGTGGTGCTGTTCAGCCTGTATGTGCTGAGCTTCCTCGCCGCCCTCGGCACGGCGCTGCTGTTCAAGCGCCGCTATGTGAGTACCGAGCCCTTCGTCATCGAACTGCCGCCCTACCGGCTGCCGACCTGGCGTCAGGTCGTGCTGCGCGGCTGGCACGAGGTGCGGCACTTCCTGCGGCGGGCGTCCAAGTTCATCACCGCGGGCGTGGTGGCGGTGTGGCTGCTGACCAACCTGCCGCCGGACGTGCCGCCGAGCAGCGCGGAGACCCTGGCCGGCCACATCGCCCGCTTCCTGGCACCGGTGCTGACGCCGATCGGCATCGACGCCGAACTGAGCCTGGCGCTGATCTTCGGTTTTGTCGCGAAGGAGATCGTGGTCGGCTCACTGGCCGCCATCTATGGACTGGAGGGTGACGCGCTGATGGGCCTGATGGCGCAGAAACTGGACTGGGTGCAGGCCTACAGCTTCATGCTGTTCACGCTGATCTACGTACCCTGCCTGTCGACCATCGCCACCCTCAGGCAGGAGGCGAAGAGCATCGGCTTCATGCTGGCATCCATCGTCTGGTCCCTGCTGCTGGCCTGGATCGTCTGCCTCGGCTTCTACCAGGGCGCCCGGGCGCTGGGCTTCTGAACGCCCAGGCCCCCGGCGACGGCAGGGGCGGGCTGCCTACTGGACCTGGGCCTCGTATTCGGCCTTGTCCTTCTCGTACAGGGCCTTGAGGCTGTCGCAGTTGGCCGCGCCGACGTGGCGCGCGGCGATGCAGTCATTGTATTCCTGCTCGGATTCTTCCAGGCGGATGGCCGCCTCTTCCGCGTCGGGCCCGCCGATCACGGTCCGGTTGCGGTGGCTGCATCCCTGCAGCAGGCTGCCAAGGACAAGCACGGCGAGAACGGGCAAATAGGTCTGTTTCATGGGCAAGGGACGGTCGAAAAGTGGGTGTAGTGAACCACAGACCGCCGGACCAGGCAAAACCGGCCTCGGCCAGCGCCGGCCCTGCCGCAGGCAAAAAAAACCGGCCGCAGCCGGTTTTGCCAGGCATGGCTGTCAATCGAGCCGATCGGACGCCCCCCGCGTTATTAGAATTTGCTTGCCCGGATTCGGCTCCAAAATCGATCCTGGACTGCGCTCGGCTTGAAAAAGAAACCCGGGCTAGCCGGGTTTCGAAAGCGAGATACAGACACACCCTCCATGGTGCGAAAAATCCTACTGGCTCCCGGCAGCGGCGTAAATTCGTAAATCTACGTACAAACCACAAGGTTTCTGTCCGGGCGCCATCGGCACGCCCGGGGTGCCGGCAACAAGCTCACCGGCGAACGATGAGCTCGACGTCGTCGATGAGGAAACGGGTGGCCCGCGAACGGTTTTCGCTGCCGGTGAACTGGATGCGCAAGGTCCTGCCGCGATAGGCGCTCAGGTCGAATGCCCGCAGGACATAGTCGGGTCCGGCATCGCGGTTGGAATACACCGCCAGCCGCTGGCGCAAAGCACCCGCCGGCGTGCGCAGGGTCAGGCTGAGCCGGTCGCGAACCGGCGCCGCCGCCGGCTCGTCGGTATCGATGCGCAGCCAGAAGCGCAGCTCCGCGGCGCAGATATCCGCCGGCACGGTCAGCTGCTGGAACAGCCGCTGCTGGTTGGCACGGCCACGGCCATTCAGGCTCGCCGCCCAGTCGCCGGCATGGGTCAGGCCGGCCCCGGGGCGGGCGATGGCCGCCAGCAGGCCGCGCCAGGGCGGCTGGGCGCCGGCCTCGAACCCGCCGTTCGCCAGCAGAGATGGCTGCGGCTGGCAGTTGGCGGGCGCGCCGGGATTGCGGGTGGTCACGCTCACCTCGCCGGCATCCGCCCGGTTGCCGGCCTGATCGGTGGCCGTGGCGGTAAGCACATGCATGCCGTCGGCTACCGTCGAGGAATCCCAGGCCAGCGCGTAGGGCGGCCCGGTCACGCGGCCCACCACCCGGCCATCGACCAGGAAGGCGACGTCGGCGACGCCAGAGCCGCCAACCGTGTCGGTGGCTTCGGCCACCAACCTGATCGGGCCGGACAGGGCCGTACCGGGCAGGGGCTCCAGCAGCGCGACCCGGGGCGGCGCGGTATCGCCCGGCAGGTGCTCCAGGAAGCGGGTGTTGAGCAGCCGGTTGGGTGATCCCGGCCCCGCGGCCAGCACCTTGCCCAGCGTGGCGCCAGCCAGCAGGGCGGCCATCACCTGGGCCGGCGCCGAACCCGGCCGCGCGGCGAGAAACCGGGCGGCAGCGCCGGCCGCATGAGGCGTGGCCATGGATGTGCCGCTCAGCATCTCCACCGCCGCATCGCCGCTCGCCCAGGCCGACGGGATCGCGCTGCCGGGCGCGAACAGATCCAGGCAGCTGCCGTAATTCGAGTAATCCGCCCGCTGGTCGCCGGTGTCGGTAGCGGCGACCGTCAGGGCCTCGGCGACCCGCGCCGGCGAGGCCTTGCAGGCATCGGCGCCGCTGTTGCCGGCCGCGACCGCATAGACCACCCCGGCATCGATGGAATGACGCACCGCCGTATCCAGCGCCAGCGAATCCCCGGCGGCCAGGCTGAGATTGGCCACCGCCGGGCCGGCCTGGCGGCGAACCTCCGCGGTCAGCCACTCGATGCCGCTGATGACGCCGGAGACCGTGCCCTCGCCGTCGCAGTCCAGCACCCGCACCGGCACCAGCCGGACCGCCTTGGCGACGCCGAACCGCGCCCCGCCGATGATGCCGGCCACATGGGTGCCGTGCCCATCGCAATCCGCGGTGCCCCGGCCATCGCCGATGCTGCTGAAGCCCGCCGCCACCCGGCCACCGAAATCCTGATGGGTGGCGCGGATGCCGGTGTCGACGACATAGACCGCGACGCCCGCGCCGTCATTGGAAAACTGGTAGCTGCCGTCCAGCGGCAGGCTGACCTGATCGATGCGGTCCAGCCCCCAGGGCGCGCCCGGCTGCACCAGGGCGGTGGCCACCCGGCCATCCTCCTCGACCAGCGCGACCTCGCTCTCCAGCGCCAGCGCCTGCGCCTCGGCCTCGCTCATCTCGGCGACGAAGCCCTGCGCCGCCTGCCGCCAGCGCCGCCCCGGGCGCAGGGCATGCCGCGCCGACAGGCCGGCCACGCGGGCGTCATCGGCATCGACATCGGCCGGCTGCCCCCGCAGCAGCACGATATAGCGCCCGGCAACCGGCTGCTGCGCCCGCCGGAAGACGCCGGCCTCTGCGCCGCTGCCGGCGCAGAACAGCAGGCTAGCCAGCAGCAGGCAAGGCAACGGGAAGCTGGGGAGGCGCATGGGATGGCGGTCTCGGCGAGCGACGGGATCGGGGCCCCGGAGAGCCCGGAGTCTACACCCGATCGGCAGGCTTTTCCGACCCGTCGCCACCACCGCCGGCACAGGCTTTCGCCGCTGCCGGCTGACGTAGAATGGCGCCTTTGGCCGCGACCGTCTGGTTGTCCCCTCCCGTGCCCGAACCCCGCCCATCACCGGATGTCCCCGCCAGACGCCGGCGCCTGATCCTGGCGCCGCTGGCATTGCTGGCGCTTTATGCGATGGCCGGCTTCCTGGGCCTGCCCCATCTGGCCCGGACCTACTGGCTGCCGGAACTGGAGCGCTCCAGCGGCCTGCGGCTCGCAGCCGAGCGGCTGCGCTTCGATCCCTTCCGCCTCGATCTCGAACTCCGGCACCTGACGGTGCGCGACGCGGCGGGCGACGCCCCGTTCATCCTCGGCGACGCACATCTGGACCTCGAGGCCCTGGACACGCTGCGCCGGGGCCGCCCGGTCATGAGCCTGAGCGTGGAAAATCCGGTCGTGACGCTGCGGCGCGACGAGCAGGGGCGGCTGAGCCTCGCCGGTTTCCCGCTGAGCGGCAGCGGCAATCCGGCACCGGGCCTGCCGGTCGGCCTCGGCCGGCTGGCCGTCCGGGGCGGCAGCCTGGTCTTCGAGGATCTCGCCAACAACCGGCGGACGACGGCCCGCTACGACGACATCACGCTGACCTTGGCGGACGGCGCCGGCCATGCCGGTCGCGGGGATGCCTTCGCGCTGACGGCGCTGGGACCCGACGGGGAACGGCTGGCCGTCACCGGCACCCTGACACGGAATCCGCTGCGTCTCGATGGCCGGCTGGAAACCGATCATCTGAACCTGGCCGGCTGGTCCGGCCTGCTGCCCGAGGCGCTCGGCTGGCAGCTGCTCGGCGGCCGCGCCGAACTCCGGGGCGATTTCGCCTGGTCTGCGGCCGGCAGCCAACCGGGCCTGAAGCTGACCCTGTCGCAGGCCAGCCTGGCCGGGCTGGCCGCCGTCCAGGGCCAGGCCGAAAACCGGCGGATAGCCATCGAGCGCTTGGACAGCGGCCCGTTCGACTGGGATGGTCCGGCCCGGCGCATGTGCCTGGCCTGGCTGTCGCTGACGGGCGCCACCACCCCCTGGGGCCGGCTGGACCGGCTCAGGGCGGAAAACCTGCTGGCCGGTACCGGCGGCGGCGATGCCGCGCTGGCCAGCATCGAGCTGGAACAGCTGCACCTTGCCTCCGCCCAGGTCATGGCACTCAAGGCCGGCCCGCTGGCCTACGCGGGCGAGACCCGCGCGCTCACCCTGGAAGCCGTGGACATCGCCGCCCTCAAGGCGCCCGGCCTCGCCGCGAAGGGACTGAGGATCGCGGGCCTGCAAGGCAGCCTGGCGGAGGGCGCCCGCCTGTCCGGGCTGCGGGCAGGCTCGCTGCAGGCGGACAGCGCCGAGTTCCGCTCCGGACGGGTGCGGCAGCTGGCGGCGGACGCCATCGGCTACCAGACCAACCCGGGGCGGCTCGGCATCGGCAACCTGTCCGCGGCGCAACTGGATTCGCCCTGGGGCAGCCTGACGTCGCCCCGGCTGGAAGCGCTCGACTACCGCCTGGCCGAACGTGCCCTGCAGACCGGCCCCCTCGTTGCCGCCGCCGCCGAGGGAGCCTGGGGCCATGCCGGCACCCTCCGCGTCGACCCGGTCGAGCTGGACCCGGGACTGACGCGGCTGACGACACCCCGCCTTGAGGTCCGGGCCCTCGCTACCCGCTGGGGACGGGTGGACATTCTCGCGCTGGAACAGCTCGGCGTGGACCTGGCCGGCCGTTCGGCCAGTGCCGGGCGCCTGATCGGCCAGGACATCACTGCAGCGCCGGGCCGGCTCGCCCTGCTGACGGGCAGCCAGCTGCGCCTTGACGGAGCCGGGCGGCGCCTGACCCTGGCCGATGCCAGCGCGCGGGACATCCGCACCGAGGACGTGCAGGCCGCCGGCCTGACTGTCTCCACCCTGGAACTGGACCTGGCCGGCCAGCGCTTTCGCCTGCAGGCGGCCGAACTCACCGATGCCCTGGCCCTGGGCCGGATCGAGGCCGAGGCCGCCAGCCCGCCGCCGGCGCAGAGCGAGCCGCTCCCAGCCGGCGCCGGCGCAACGGCCGATGCCGCGGCCAACCCCTATCAACCGCGCCGCGCCAGACTGGGCCAGCTGCGCCTGGAGGATATCCGCGGCGGCCTGCGCCCGCGCGAGCTGGCCATCCGCCGGATCGTCACCGACAAGACCGCGCTGGATGTCATCCGTCGCGATCCGCAGACCCTCGAAATCCGCGGGCTGCCCGCCTTCGGGCGCGGATCCCTTGGCCCGGCCGGCCCGGCCTGGCGCTTCGCCATCGACGAGTTCCAGCTCGGCGACTCGTCCATCCATGCCTTTGACGAAACCACCGAGCCGCCGGTGCGCCTGCGCTTCAACGGCCTGACGCTGAAGGCCTACGACCTCACCACGGAGCGGGACAACGCCACGGAATTCCGGCTCCGCACCCAGATCGGCAGCAGCAGCCGCTTCGAGGCCGAGGGCCGGGCGCAATTCCGGCCGCTGCAGCTGAACTTTCGCTTCGGTCTGGACAAGCTGCGCCTGCGCAGCATCGAGCCCTACTGGAAGCCCCTCACCAACGTCGACCTGCAACGCGGCAACCTGAGCCTCTGGGGCGATGTGGTCGTGCGCGAAGATCCCGGGTTGCACCTCGATTATGCCGGCGGCGCCGAGGTGCTGGAGGTGGACGCCGTCGAGCGCGGCAACCGCCAGTCGGTGCTGAAATGGGACCTGCTCAAGGTCGATGGTCTGGCCATCAGCAACCGCCCCTCGCGTTTCGTGGCGCGCGTGCTCACGGCGGAAAAGCCCTACGCCCGCGTAGCCGTGGACGAGCACGGCCAGCTGAACCTGCTGGAAGCGCTGGAGCCGCCCAGTCAGGCGGCGATCCCGGCCGGGCTGGAGGCGCTGCAGGTCGAAAGGACGCCCGCGAACCAGCTGCCGTCGGCCTCCATCGGTCTCTTGCGCATCAAGGATGGCGTGGTGAACTTCAGCGACCGCAGCATGAAGCCGGGCTTCATCGCCGAGGTCCGCAAGTTCGACGGCACGATCACCGGCCTGTCCTCGCGCGCCGACGCCAAGGCCAGCCTGAGCCTTGAGGGCCGGCTCAACGGCAATGCGCCGGTGCGGGTGTTCGGCGAGCTGGATCCCATGGAATACCGCGACCACACCGACATCACGGCGCAGTTCAAGGGGCTGAACCTGACCAATTTCTCGGCCTATTCCGGCCAGTTCGGCGGTTACCGGGTGGAACGCGGCAAACTGGACATGGATCTGCGCTACCGGCTCCGGGCCGGCCAGGTCGAGATCGAGAACCGCGTCATCCTCGACAAGCTGACCCTGGGCGAGCGGGTCGGCGACAACGGCTCCTGGCTGGTGGATTTCGCCATCCAGCTGCTGAAGAGCGGCGACGGCAAGATCGACGTCAACCTGCCGGTCTACGGCGATCTCAGCAACCCCCAGTTCAGCCTGTGGGCGCTCTACCGCGATGTCTTCGCCAACCTGATCGCGCAGGTGTACTTCACGCCCATGCTGCTGGTGGACGAGGTCATCGGCCGGGAGGCGGCTGCGCATTACACGGTGGCGTTCCCGCCCGGCAGGATCGAGCTGACCGATACCGGGGCCGCCGCACTGACCGAGGTGGCCCGGGCGATGGCGCTGCGGCTGGGCGCGAGCCTCGATATCGAAGGCAGCGCCGATCCCCGCCACGACCGCCTGGCGCTGGCCGGCCGCGCACTCCGGGAACAGCTGATCACGGCACGGCGCGCCGAGCTGCGTGCCCAGGGCGTGCGCCTGCGCAGCGACGCGGTGCCGGAGCTGACGGACACCGATTACCGGCGGCTGTTCACGACCTATTACCGGGAAAAGCATCCCTTCGCGGCGGAATTGCGCGAACTCGAGGACCGCCGGCAGACGACCCTCGACGGCCCGCTGTTCGACGCCGCCCAGCGCAAGGTCCTGGGCGAATGGCCGGTCGACGAGACCACGTTGCGCGCGCTGGCCATGGCGCGGGCGGAGAGCATCCGCGGCTATCTGATCGAGGAGGAGGGCGTACCCGACGAGCGCCTGTTCCTGCGCGAGGTCAGGCTGGCGATTGCCGCCGACGAACAGGTCCGGGCGGCGCTGACGCTGGAGAGCTTTTGAGCCAGCGTGCCGGCGGGTGACGCCAGCGCGGGGGCTTCGGGCATAATCCCGGCACCCTGACCCGGCCTGCCCGCGCGATACGCCAGATGCCCAGCAACGAAAACTCCCCCGGCGCGCGGCGCCCCGCATCGTGGCCGCGCCAGGCATGGCGCGTGGCCCGGGCGGCCGCCGGCGGGCTGCTGCTGGCCACCGGCCTGGGCGGTTGCCTGTCGCCACCGGCGCTGGACGTTTCAGTCATGAGCTACGACCGCGTGACCACCGACCTCCTCTCCCAGCAGTTGCTGCTGAACATCGCCCGCGCGCGCCATCACCAGCCGATCCACTTCACCGCCGTCTCCAACATCGCCGCGACCTTCGACTTCCGCTTCAATGCCGGCGCCGGCCCGGCCGCCACCGGCAGCTCCGGCGGCATGCTGGTGCCGACCTTCGGCGGCAGCGTGGCGGAGAACCCCACCATCACCATCGTGCCGATCGAGGGCGAGGCCTTCACCAAGCGGCTGCTGACGCCGGTGGCGGAGAGCATGATGACCCTGCTGATCCGCCAGGGTGCCGACGTCGACCTGGCGCTGCGGCTGATCGCCGGGGAATTCCGCAGCTTCGGCGCGGCGGGCGAGACCGTCTACCACAACCGGCCGACCGATCCGGGCTATTCGGTCTTCCGCCGGCTGGTGCTGCATCTCTCCTCGATCCAGGACCGCAACGCCCTCTACATCGAGCCGCTGCGCTTCGAGCAGTCCTGGGATTTCAGCCGCGAGCAGGTCACGCCCGAACACCTGAACACGCTGGCCGCCGACTACAAGGTGGAATGGAATGCCGCGCAGCGGGTCTACCATGTCTCGCGCCAGGTCACGGGCCGGGTGATCATGACCAACTACGATCCCGACATGCTGGGCAACGCGGAGCGGATGCGCCTGAACGACTGGGCCGAGGGCAGTCCGGCCAACGAACTCAATGTCGACATCCGCCCCAGCCATGTCGGCGGGGAATACCCCATCCACGGCAACTTCCGGCTGCGCAGCCTGGCCAACATCATCAATTTCATCGGCCGCGGCATCGCCGACGAGCCGGAGTTTCCGGTCGACAAGGATCCGCGCACGCCGCCGGTCGCGGAGAACCCCGCCCGTACCCTGGACGTGACCGAGACCGAGTCGGCCCCCGGCGACGCCGACCTGTCGGTGGCCTTCCGCGACCTCCACTACGCGCTGCGGCCCGAGACCGGCCATCCGTGGAATCACGAGGCCTTTACCCTGCTGCACCAGATGTTCCAGATGACCGTCACCGAATTGCCGAAGGCGGGCGTGCCCAGTCTGACCATTGCGAAATGATACGGGTTATCATTTGCGAGCGTCGTGCGATCTAGCGCCCGCCCTCAACCCAACCCCATGTCCGGAGACTGCCCCTGATGAACAAGCTCGCCATCCTGTCCCTGCTGCTGCCCGCCGCGCTGGCCGCCTGTGTTCCCACCCCCCCGGTGACCGAGAACAACGACGGCACCTACACCATCAGCCAGACCGGCGGCTGGGGCTACGACATGCATGACGTCAAGACCGAGGTGAAGCAGCAGGCCAACCAGTTCGCCCGCCAGGCGGGCAAGGATCTCGTCATCCTCAACGAGGAGGTCAGGCCCATGCGGTCCTACGGCACCTATCCTTCCTACGACGACACCTACACCCTGACCTTCCGGCTGGGCGACCGGACGGCCCACTAGCGGCGCGAGCCGCCCGGCCCGGGCGGGCGGCCTGGGCCAAAGGGCGGACAGCGGGCCGCCCGCCGTCACCATTTCTTCATCGCCCTGCCATCAACCGATCATGGAGCGTCCGTATCGTGCCCCGCTGAATCTGGCACTACGGAAGCTCCATGCGGACCCATCCCGACGACCCCATCACCTTCAGGCCGCGGCGGCACGCCGTGGAAATCGCCACGCGAGCGGACGATGTCCGCGCGGCACAGGCACTGCGCTATCGCGTGTTCGGCGAGGAAATGGGCGCCCGGCTGCACAGCCGGGTCGACGGCCTCGACGCTGACGAGATCGACGACCACTGCGATCATCTGCTGGTGCGCGATCTCGCCACCGGCGCGGTGGTCGCCTGTACCCGGCTGCTGAGCGACACGGCGGCGGCGCGGCTCGGCCACTTCTATTCGGAGGGCGAATTCCGCCTCGACGGGGTACTGGGCCTGCCGGGCCGCTTCCTGGAAATCGGCCGCACCTGCGTGGACCCGGTCCAGCGCGGCGGCGTGGTGCTCGGCATGCTGTGGAACGGCCTCGCCGAATACGTGTACCGGCATCGCTTCGACTATCTGATGGGCTGCGCCAGCATCCCGCCAGGGCCCAGCGGCTTCGCGGTCGACGCCGTCTACCGGCAGATCCGGCCGGAGCAGTTCGGGCCGGCGCATCTGGCGGTCTCGCCGCGCCGGCCAGTGCCGCCCGGGCGGCGCTGCATCCGCGACGAAAGCGGCATCCCGCCCCTGCTGCAGGCCTATCTGCGGCTGGGCTGCTGGGTCTGCGGCGAACCGTTCTGGGACGAGGACTTCAACGTCATGGACGTGTTCATCCTGCTCGACCTGTCGCGGTTGCAGGCCCGCTATGAGCGACGCTTCATGGGCACGCGCACGGAGACGGAGCATGGGATCCTGCCGGCGCTGGTATAGGGGCATCCTGATCGCCGGCATGTTCGCGCTCGGGCTGCTGGCCGTGGCGCTGGTCATGCCCGGCCTGCGGCGCCTGTCCCGACGCCGCGCCGAGGACTGGTGCGAGGCCATCGTCCTCGCCTGGAACCGCGCCGTGTGCCGCATCCTCAGGCTGCGGCTGCGCATCACCGGCCGGCCCGACCCGGCCGCCGGGCTGACGGTCGCCAACCATGTCTCCTGGCTGGACATCATCGCCCTCGGCACGCAGCGGCCATTCCGGTTCGTCGCCAAGGAGGAGGTCGCACGCTGGCCGGTCATGGGTTACCTCGCGCGCGGCATCGGCACGCTGTTCATCCGCCGGGGCGATGCCGAGCAGGCCGCCGCCACCGGCGAGGCCATGACCTGGCTGCTGCGCCGGGGCGCGCACCTGCTGCTGTTCCCCGAGGGCACCACCACCCGCGGCGAACAGGTGCTGCGCTTCCACGGCAAGCTGTTCCTGCCGGCTCAGCTGGCCGGCGCCAACGTGCAGGCGGTCGCCCTGCGCTACCGGGGCGAGGCCGCCGGGCTCGCGCCCTTCGTCGACGACGATGCCTTCCTGCCGCACCTGCTGCGCATGCTGGCGCTGCCCTGCATCGAACTGGAACTGCACTACTGCCCGAGCCTGCCGGTCGGCCTGCGCCGCGATCAGCTGGCCCGCGCCAGCCGGCTGCAGATCGCCGAATGGCTGTATCCGCGCGAGCGGCGCCCGCGTCCGCTCCACGAGGCCGTCACACAACCGTCACGCATTTGTCACGGGGACTTCACGCAACGCCCCTAAGGTGACGTCACACAGGCAAGGTGAGAGCACGAAGATGAAGCTGAATTACCGGAGCGTCTGGATTTCCGACGTTCACCTCGGCACGCGAGGGTGCAAGGCCGAGTACCTGCTGGACTTTCTCGACCACATCGATTGCCAACGGCTATACCTGGTCGGCGACATCGTCGACTTCTGGAAGCTGAAGAATGGCTTCTACTGGCCCGCGCTGCACAACGCCATCGTGCGCAAGGTGATGGCGCTGGCCACGACGGGCACCGAGGTGATCTACATCCCGGGCAACCACGACGAGGTGTTCCGCGGCTACATCGGCACGGTCTTCAACGGCATCGCGCTCCAGGAGCGGGCCGTCCACGAAACCGCCGACGGCCGCCGGTTCCTGGTGGTGCACGGGGACGAATTCGACGGCGTGGTCTGCACCAGCCGCTGGCTGGCGATGCTGGGCAGCGAAGCCTATGACTTCCTGATCGCGGTCAACCGCTGGTTCAACATCGGCCGCCGAATACTCGGCTTCCCCTACTGGTCGATGTCCGCCTACATCAAGCACAAGGTCAAGAATGCCGTGAACTTCATCTTCGACTTCGAGCGGGCGCTGCTGCACGCCGCCGAAGAACAGGGGCTCGACGGCGTCATCTGCGGCCACATCCACCATGCCGCCATCCACGACAACGACCGCGGCATCCGCTACTGCAACACCGGCGACTGGGTCGAAAGCTGCACTGCCCTGGCGGAAACCGCCGACGGCACCATTTCCATCATCCGCTGGGTCGAGGACAGCGCCCGCTTACTGGAGGATCCGCTCCTTGAAACTTGCCCTGATCACGGACGCCTGGCGCCCGCAAATTAACGGCGTCGTGACGACGCTGAGCACGGTTGCCGAACGGCTGGGCGCCTTCGGGCACGAGGTCGAAACCGTCACCCCCGACCAGTTCCGCAACTGGCCATGTCCGACCTACCCGGAAATCCGTCTGGCACTGGGCTGCGGCGATGGCCTGCGGCGCCGGCTGGACCGGCTGCGGCCGGACGCCATCCACATTGCCACGGAGGGCCCGCTGGGTCTGGCCGCGCGCGCCTATTGCCGGCGGCGCGGGCTGCCGTTCACGACCTCGTTCCATACGCTGTTCGCGGAGTACGTGAACGTCCGCACCGGCCTGCCGCTGTCCTGGGGCTACCGTTTCCTAGCCTGGTTCCACAATGCCGGCGAACGCGCCATGACCGCGACCCCGGGCCTGGTCGAACAGCTGCGCCAGCGCGGCTTTGCCAGGCCGGTGCTGTGGTCGCGCGGGGTCGACACCGACCGGTTCCGGCCGCGCCGGGAAGACCTGCTGCCGGGCGCCGGACCGAAGCTTCTCTATGTGGGCCGGGTGGCGGTGGAGAAAAGCATCGAGGATTTCCTGGCGCTGGAGGTGCCCGGCACCAAGTTCGTCGTCGGCGACGGCCCGCAGCGGCCGGCACTGGAACGGAAATATCCCGCCGCCGTCTTCCTCGGCTACCGGCACGGCGAGGAACTGGCGCGCCACATCGCCTCGGCCGACGTGTTCGTGTTTCCCAGCCGCACCGATACCTTCGGCCTGGTGATGCTGGAGGCGCTGGCCTGCGGCGTGCCGGTGGCGGCCTATCCGGTGCAGGGTCCGCGCGACGTGATCCTCAGCGACCGGGTGGGCTGCCTCGACGAGGACCTGGGCCGGGCGGTGACGACCGCCCTGCGGCTGGACCGCCACGACTGCCGCCAGTATGCCCTCGGCTATACCTGGGACCGCTGCGCACGGCTGTTCGAAAGCCATCTGGCGCCGATCCCCGCGGGGCCGGGCAAGCGCGCCGGCACCCGCTGAGCGGTTCCATGCCGCCCGGCGTCACGCGTTCTTCATCATCCCTTCACAGACCCGTCACGCGAGCCCGTTAACGTGCCGGCAGGTCCGCCATCTCCGGCGGACCGACATCGCGAGAACCAGGCCATGAAAATCATGCAGACCATCCATCAGTACGACGTCCACGTCTTCCTGTGGGTTGCCGCGCGCAAGACCCGCCACACCCTGGCGGGACTGGCGCGCATCGTTTCCAGGACCGCCGACGGCCCGCTCTACCTGCTGCTGGCCACGGTGCTCTACAGCGCCGGCACGGAGCCGCAGCGCAGCCTGCTGCATGCCCTGCTGCTGGCGTTTGCCTGCGAACGCCCGCTGTACCTGGTGTTGAAGAACGTCTGCCGGCGCAATCGCCCGCAGGCGGCGCTGAACATCCCGAGCATCATCATCCCCTCGGACCGCTTCAGCTTTCCCTCGGGACACACCTCCGCCGCCTTCATGGTGGCAACCCTGGTCAGCCACTGCTATCCCGAGTGGATGCCGCTGCTGTTTTCGTGGTCCGTGCTGGTCGGCATGGCCCGCGTCGTGCTCGGCGTCCACTTCCCCACCGACACCCTGATTGGCGCCCTCATGGGCAGCAGCCTGGCCCTGCTGAGTCTGGAGATCCTGCTTTAACGTGAAAATCTTCTACGGCGTTCAAGGAACCGGCAATGGCCACATCACCCGCGCCCGGGCCATGGCCCCGAAGCTGCGGGCGGCCGGCGCGGAAGTCACCTGGCTGTTCAGCGGCCGGCCCCGCGAGGACTTCTTCGAGATGGAGGTGTTCGGCGACCATCTGTGGCGGGCCGGCCTCACCTTCCAGACCCGGCACGGCCATGTGCACTATCTGCGCACCGCCCTGCGCAACAACCTAGTCCGCTTCGTCGACGATATCCGCTCGCTGGACCTGCGCGGCTACGACCGGGTGATCACCGACTTCGAACCCGTCACCGCCTGGGCGGCCAGGCTGCGGGGCATCCCGGCCGTCGGCATCGGCCACCAGTACGCCTTCGGACTGGACATTCCCAAGGCCGGCGCCGACCTCATGGGCACCCAGGTGCTGAAGTATTTCGCTCCGGCCTCGGTCGGGCTGGGGGTGCACTGGCACCATTTCAACGGTCCCATCCTGCCGCCGATCATCGAGGCCGGGGCCCCGCCGGCACCGCAGAACCCCGCCAAGATCATCGCCTACCTGCCGTTCGAGGACATCGACGACGTGATCCGGCTGCTCAGGCCGTTCACCGCGTACGAATTCCATGTCTACAACCCGGGCGGCCCGGTGCCGACCTCGGGCAGAACGGCCCATATCCAGATCAAGGGACTCTCCCGGCGCGGCTTTCAGGAGGATTTCGCCGACTGTGCCGGTGTCATCTGCAATGCCGGCTTCGAACTGCCCAGCGAAACCCTGCATCACGGCAAGAAGTTGCTGGTGAAGCCCTTGCACCGGCAGATGGAGCAGCTCTCCAACGCACTGGCGTTGGAACAGCTGCGGCTCGGCGAGGTGATGCGCGAACTGGACCCGGCGACCCTCGCCAGCTGGCTGGCGACCGACCAGGCCCACATGGTGCGCTACCCGGACGTCGCCGGGGCGGTGGCCGAATGGCTGCTGCGCGGCGACCTGAACATCGACCAGAGCTGGATAGAAGCGATCTGGCAGCGCGCGCGGAAAGTGGCCTAACCCCCCCCGTTCGCCATGCCGCAACCCTGGCGGGCGGCTATCCTACGCAGGCGCCCGTTCGCCCCCCTTCACCCTTCATCGACAGACATCATGGCAGGTCAGAATCTCACCGGTCTCGCCCGCATCCACGCGGCCCTCTTCCACTCCCTGCGCGGCTTCAGGGCGACCTGGCGGCACGAGGAGGCCTTCCGCCAGGAGGTCTACCTGTTCGTGGTCGCCGGCCCGCTGGGACTATGGCTGGGCGAGACCGGGGTGGAAAAGGCGCTGCTGGTCGGCAGCCTGATCCTGGTCATGATCGTGGAGCTCCTGAACACCGGCATCGAGATCGTCGTCGACCGCATCAGCTTCGAACGCCACGAGCTTTCCGGACGCGCCAAGGATGTCGGCTCCGCCGCCGTGCTGTCATCGCTGGCGCTCGCCGGCCTGGTCTGGGGGCTGATTCTCTGGCCGCGGCTGGCGGCCGCCTAGGCTCGACGGGACCCGGACAAACCGCCGCAAACCCGCGCCACGCATGGGCTGCCGCCGACCGTCATCAAGCTGTCATGGTGCACGGGTAGGTTTCTAGCGTTTACGCCGGCAGCGGGTTAGAGTGGAAACCGCCCTCCGCTCCCGTCGCTTCCAGCCATGACCCGCTCCCTGACCGAAGCCGATTACCAAGCCCTGCAACGCGCCTTCAAGGCCCTGGAGAATCCCAGTTTCGCGGCCCGCCTGAACAGCATCGTCGGCACGCCGATCGAGCTGGGGATCAACCTCTTGCCCGAGCGTTGGCGCCGGCGCCTGCATCGCGCCGCCGAACATTGCGTGGACAGCGCGCTGGGGCTGGTCCTCCAGCAGGGCACCCGGCCGGTGGCGCGGCGGCTGCCGGGAGACCGGGGCCACCGCTGGCTGGGCATGGCGGCCGGGGCCGCGGGCGGCTTTTTCGGCGGGCCGGCCCTGCTGATGGAGCTGCCGCTGACCACGGCGGTGATGCTGAGCTCGATCGCCGACATCGCCCGTCGCGAGGGCGAGGACATGACCAGCCTGGAAACCCGGCTGGCCTGTCTGGAGGTCTTCGCCCTGGGCGGCCGCAGCGACCTGGACGATGCCGCGGACACCGGCTACTACGGACTGCGCCTGGCGCTGGAGGTACCGGTGGCGGAGGCCAGCCGCTACCTGGCCCAGGTCGGCCAGGCGGGGCTGGGCAAACCGCCGGCGCTGGTGCAGCTGGTACAGACGCTGGCCCAGCGCTTCGGGCTGATGCTGTCGGAAAAGACGGCGGCGCAGCTGGTGCCCCTGGTCGGGGCGGCCGGCGGGGCCATGATCAACAGGCTGTTCATCGAGCACTTCCAGACCATGGCCCATGGACATTTCACCCTGCGCCGACTAGAACGAACCTACAGCCCCGCCGTGGTCCAGGCCCACTATGCCCGGCTCAAGCGGCGGCAGAAAAGCCTGCCGACCCTGCCGGCCGACTGATCCCCCGAACCCCGCCGCGCCGCTTGCCCGGACGCGACGTTCACCCCCTGCCGCAATGCGAGGTCCGACGCCATGGCAATACGCTCCCAACTCGATGAGCTCCTGAAGAACGAAACCGCCAGGGGCGTGGCCCTGGGCCTGGGTGTGGCGGCGCTGGGCCTGGCGGCGCTGCCGGCACTGGCCTCGGTCGGGCGTCCCCTGGCGCGGGCGGCGATCAAGTCCGGCCTGCTGCTGATCGAGCGCGGCCGGGAGGCCATCGCCGAGGCCGGCGAGGAACTCGAGGATCTGGTGGCCGAAGTACGCGCCGAGCTGGTGGCCGAAAAGGGTGGTCTCGAAGCCGCCGGGTTCGCCGAGGCCGAGGAGGCGGCGGAAGCGGCGGAGGACGCCGTCAGCGGGACATCTGCCGGGTAGCGGCCATGTTGCAGGCCCATGTCGTGCACGCCATTCCCGGGCGCGCCCGCATCAAGCTGCCGGCGCGTCGCGGCGACGGGCTGTTCTTCTCCCAGCTGGAAGACTTTCTGCGCCGGTGCCCCGGGGTTGCCGAGGTGCACAGCAACAGCCGCGCCGCCAGCGCCCTGATCGCCTTCGCGGAACATGGCAATCTCGACCGTCTGGCCACCTACGCCCGCAAGCACCGTGTGTTCCGGCTCGACCACCACCCACCGCCCCTGAAGACCGTGGGTGAACAGTTCTCCGCGCGGATGCACGAGGTCAACCAGTGGATCAGTACCGGCAGTCGCGGCCATCTGGATGCCCACTCGGTGTTCTTCCTGCTGTTCCTGGCCCTGGGCGCCAAGCAGCTGTGGCGCGGCAACATCATGCAGCCGGCCATCCCCCTGCTGTGGCGAGCCGTGGAAATCCTCCGCGACATGGATGGCCGGAACCCGAAATGAAGGATATCCACCCACGACCGGTAGCGCGCCATGCCTGACTCGATCCGCCTGGTACACAACAAGGTTCCCAACCGGTTACGGCTGTCCATTCCCATGCTGCGCTACCGGCAGACCTATGCCGAACTGCTGAAACAGACCCTGCTGCGCGGCCGCGACAGCCGCGGCATCTACCATGCCGAGGCCAATATCGTCACCGGCTCGCTGCTGATCAAGTATCACCCGGCCTTGCACAGCGAAACCGAGGTCATCGAGCTGGTGCGCGCGGCGGTCCACGCCATCGTTGCCGGCCAGGTGGAAATCTCGCTCAAGCACAAGAATCCGCGTCTGGGCAAGATGCGGCCGGCGGCGTTCTTCACCCGCGAACTGCTGGTGAGCATCGGCGGCAACATCATCGCCGGTGTCGCGCTGGCGCTGATGCTGGGTGCCTGAGCACGCCATCACGCGCCCTGAACCGGCCCGACGCCGCCGCGGCAGCTCCAGCCCCCCTTCCCATCCGACGAGGACGGCATGCGCCGAAACATTGCCACCGTGGTCGTCCAGCCTGTCTCGCCCGGGCGCCTGCGGCTGAGACTGCCGGCCCTGTACCGGCAGGATGCCAACCGGCAGCGACTGGAACACGCGGTGCTGAAGATCGGCTATGTCGCCGCCGCGCGCGGCAACCCGCTGACCGGTTCGCTGCTGATCCTGTTCGATCCGCGGCAGGCGGACATCCAGCGGCTGTTGCGCGATCTGGAGAGCATCGTCGGTCCCATCCCGGCGCCAGCCGCCGAACGCCCGGCTCAGGCCCCGGCCAGCCGCGATACCACCCGCCACCGCCGTCCGCCCGCCACCCGCCGGCCCGGGCGGCGGCACAGCCACGGTGCGGACCGCATCCCGGCCGCGCCACCCGCGATGGCGGCAACCGAGCGCCGTCCCTGGCACGCCGAGTCCGCCGCGGCGGCCCTGAGCCACTGGCACAGCGCCGAAACCGGTCTGGCGGACGCCGAAGCGCGGCAGCGCCTGGCCGTGTACGGGCCGAACCGGCTGGACGATCACACGCGCCGCTCGACCCTGAAGATGCTGGCCGGGCAGTTCCTGAACATCCCCGTGGCCATGCTCGGCGTCTCGGCGGCCGTGTCCATCGCCACCGGCGGGTTCGCCGACGCCGTGGTCATCGGCGGGGTGGTGCTGCTCAACGCCCTGATCGGCTACCTCACCGAAAGTTCGGCCGAAAAGACCATCAACGCGCTCGGCAATCTCCTGCCCAGCCACGCCCTGACCGTTCGCGACGGCCAGCGTGTCGAGGTGCCGCTGGAGGCGGTGGTGCCGGGCGATGTGCTGGTGCTGACGCCCGGCGCCTACATTCCCGCCGATGCCCGGCTGCTGGCAGCCAGCCACCTGACGCTGGACGAGTCGGCGCTGACCGGTGAAAGCCATCCGGTCGCCAAGACGGCCACCACGCTGTGCGCCGCGGAAACCCCGCTCGGCGAGCGCGTCAACATGGTGCACATGGGCACGGTCGTCACCGGCGGCAGCGGGCTGGCAGTGGTCACCGCCTCCGGCAAGGCCAGCGAGATCGGCGCTATCCAGACGCTGGTCGGCGAGGTCGCCCCGCCGGAAACGCCGCTGCAACGCCAGCTGGATCGCATGGGCGTGCAGCTGGCGGCATTCAGCGCCGGCATCTGCGTGCTGGTGTTCGCCATCGGTGTGCTGCGCGGCCAGGGCTGGCTGGCGATGCTCAACAGTGCCGTCTCCCTGGCGGTGGCCGCCGTGCCCGAGGGACTGCCGGCGGTCGCCACCACGACGCTGGCGCTCGGCATCCGCGAGATGCAGCGCCGCAAGGTGCTGATCCGGCAACTGCCGGCGGTGGAAAGCCTGGGCTCGGTACAGGTGCTGTGCCTGGACAAGACCGGCACCCTGACCCTCAACCAGATGAAGGTCGTCACCCTGCAAACCGAGCGGCTCCAGCTGTCGCTGGCCGAGGGCCGGTATCTCGACGCCGAGGGCCAAGCCGTTGCCGTCGCCGGGCATGCCGACGTGCGGCAGCTGCTGGAGGTGGTCGCGCTCTGCAGCGAGGTGGTCATCGCCCCCGGGGCTGACCGTCCGCTCCTGGATGGCTCGCCGACCGAATGCGCGCTGGTGGAAGCCGCCCTGCAGGGCGGCATCGACGTGCCGGCGCTGCGCCGGCGCCGCCCGCTCGGCGCCCTGCAGCACCGGGCCGAGCAGCGGCCCTACATGCTCAGCCGGCACCCGGATGTATCCGGGGGCGACTGGGTGGCGGTCAAGGGCAGCCCGGCCGAGGTCCTGGCCCTGTGCCGCGAATGGCAGTGCGGCGGCGAGCGACGGCCGCTGACCCGCAGGCTCCGCCAGGCCATCCTGGCGCGCAACGAGGACCTGGCCGGCGAGGCTCTGCGCGTGCTCGGCGTCGCCCATGGCCATGGCGGCAGCGGGACGGCGGAAACGCCGGATGGCCTGGTCTGGCTGGGGCTGATCGGCATGGAGGACATCATCCGGCCGGGCACGCCGGCGCTGATGGCGCAATTCCACGCGGCCGGCATCGAGACCGTCATGATCACCGGCGACCAGAGCGCCACCGCCTACTCCGTCGGCCGCCGCCTGGGCCTGAACCACCGCCGGCCGCTGGAGATCCTCGATGCCGTCAGGCTCGACAGCCTGGAACCGGAGCTGCTGGCCGGCATCGTCGAGGACACCACCATCTTCGCCCGCGTCAGCCCCGCCCACAAGCTGCGCATCGTGCAGGCCCTGCAGAAAGGCGGGCGCGTCATCGCCATGACCGGCGACGGCATCAACGACGGCCCGGCGCTGAAGGCGGCCGACGTGGGCGTGGCCATGGGCAGGCAGGGCGCCGAGGTGGCGCGCTCGGTCGCCGACGTGGTGCTGCAGGACGACAACCTGGAGACCATGATCACCGCGGTGGAGCAGGGCCGAACCATCTACAGCAACATCCGCAAGAGCCTGCGGTTCCTGCTGTCGACCAACCTCAGCGAGATCGAGCTGATGCTGGCGACCACCACGCTGGGTTTTGGCGAGGCGCTGAATCCCATGCAGCTGCTGTGGATCAACCTGGTCACCGACGTCTTTCCCGCCCTGGCGCTGGCCCTGGAACCACCGGAGCGCGATGTGCTGAAACAGCCGCCCCGCGATCCGCGCCAGCCGATCATCAGCCGCGCCGATAGCCTGCGGCTGCTGCGCGAGTCGGCGGCCATCACGGCCAGCGGCCTCGGCGTCTTCGGCCTCAGCCTGACCCGCTACGGCATGGGACCGCAGGCGAGCACCAACCTGTTCATGACCCTGACGCTGGCCCAGTTTCTGCACTCGATCAGCTGCCGCTCGGAGACCACGACCGTGCTGGACCACCGGCGCCCCGGCAATCCCTACCTCAGCCTGGCCATCGGCGGCTCGCTGGCGGTACAGGTGCTGGCGGTTTTCCTGCCGCCCCTGCGCCGGCTCCTGCGGCTGTCGCCTCTCGGCCCGGCCGACTGGCTGCTGATCCTGGCCGGCAGCGCTGCCCCTTTCCTCATCAACGAGGCCGCCAAGGGCTTGCGCCCCGCCCGGACTCCGGAGACGCCATGACCAGTCGCTTTCTCTTCACCTCCGAATCCGTCACCGACGGCCACCCCGACCGGCTCTGCGACAGCATCAGCGACGCGGTGGTCGACCGCTTCCTGCAGAAGGACCCCTACTCGCGCATCGTCGCCGAATGCGCGCTGTCGAAGAACGTGCTGTTCCTGGCCGCCCGCTTCGCGACCCAGGCCAACATCGACATCCCGCAGGTGGCCCGCGCGGTGATGGGCGAGGTCGGCTACCGGGAGCAGGATTTCGACGCCGCCAACTGTTCGGTATTGACCAGCCTCATCGCCATGCCCCAGGAGCAGCGGGCACAGGCCGACGAGCGGGATCTCAGCCCGGCCGAGCTGGACCGGCTGACCGTCCACAGCCAGGTGTCCGTATTCGGCTATGCCTGCCGGCAGACGCCGGAACTGATGCCGTTGCCGATCAGCATGGCCAACCGGCTGGCGAATGGCCTGACGCGGGCGCGCCAGCAACGCCGGCTCGGCTATCTGTCGCCGGACTGCACCGTGCAGGTCGGCATCGAGTACCACGACAACCGCCCGGCCCGGGTCGCCAGCATCACCATCGTCGCCGGCAGCGTGGCCGGCAGGCCGGTCGATGGGGCCGAGCTGCGCGCCCATCTGCTGGCCGACGTCATCCAGCCGCTGTTCGCCGACGATCCGATCCAGCCGGACGCGGCCAGCGAGATCTTCGTCAATCCGCGCGGCGCGTTTCCGAAGAGCGGGCCGGGCTCGCACTCCGGCATGACCGGCCGCAAGACCGCCGCCGACACCTATGGCGCCTACGCCCGCCACAGCGGATCGGCCCTGAGCGGCAAGGATCCCTCGCGGGTGGATCGGGTCGGCGCCTACATGGCCCGCTATGCCGCCAAGAACGTGGTAGCGGCGGGGCTGGCCGAGGAGTGCGAGGTACAGCTGAGCTATGCCATCGGCCATGCGGGCCCGATCAGCGTGCGGGTACAGAGCTTCGGTTCCGGCACCATTGCCGACGCCGACATCGGCACGCGGCTGCGGGAAGCGTTCGACTTCCGCCTGGGGGCCATCATCCGCGACTTCGATCTCCGCCACCTGCCGGCCCGGCACAGGCCCGGCTTCTACCAGCAGTTGCCGATCCGCGGGCACATGGGGCATGCCGACCTGCCCTGGGAACGGACCGACAGGGCGGATAGCCTGCGCTGAGCGCCGGTGCACCCAGCGGTCGGACCCGGCCGGCTACCCGCCTGGTGAGTCCCGGCCAGCCATCAAGCCATTACCCGGCCTCGCGACGATGGCGGGTCGTGTTGTCCACCCCGGCCCTGTCGACAGGGATGCCCGTGAACCCCATCAAGCTGCTGCTGTTCGTACCGGGCTCCCTGATCGTGCGCTGGCTGGAGGCCGACGATCCCTGGATTTTCGCCGCCGCCTGCCTTGCCATCGTCCCCCTGGCCATCATCATCGGCCAGGCGACCGAGCAGATCGCGGCCTATACCGGCCCCAAGGTCGGCGGCCTGGTCAATGCGACCATGGGCAACATACCCGAGCTCTTCATCGGTTTCTTCGCGGTCAAGACGGGCCTGTACGGCCTGGTGCTGGCCAGCATGGTGGGCTCGATCATCGGCAACATCATGCTGGTGCTGGGGCTGAGCATTCTGGCCGGGGGCATGCTCCACAAGTTCCAGAGCTTCGATCGCAACATCGCCCGCAGCCATTTCTCCCTGCTGTGCTTCGCCGCCGTCAGCCTGGTGGTACCCCTGGCCTTCAAGATGACCAGCGAGGGCCAGGCCAATGTCGAGCAGGGGCTGACGGTGCTCAGCCTGGCCATGTCCGCGCTGCTGCTGCTGATCTATGTGCTGGGCCTGACCTTCTCCTTCGTGACGCACCGCAACCTGTTCGTCCAGTACGACGGCAACGGCAATGGCGAGCAACCGCAATGGAGCCTGCGAACGGCGCTGGCGGTACTGGCCGTCTGCACGGCCCTGGTCGCACTGCAAAGCGAGCTGCTGGTCGAGACGGTCGAAGGTACCGCGCAGAGGCTCGGCCTCCCCCAGGCCTTCATCGGCGTCATCATCGTGCCCCTGGTCGGCAACGTCGCCGAGAATGCCTCGGCGATCCTCATGGCCCGCAAGAACCGGATCAACATCAGCCTGGAAATCGCTGTCGGGGCCAGCATGCAGATCGCCATGTTCGTCGCGCCGCTGCTGGTGCTGACCAGCTTCATGACGGACCAGCCGCTCATCTATCTCTACGACCCGTTCGAGGTGGTGGCGGTGCTGACCGGCATCCTCATCGCCCTGTTCGTGTTCCAGGACGGGGCAACCTACTGGCTGGAAGGCGCGCTGCTGCTGTTCTGCTACGTGATCTTCGGGATCGCCTTCTTCTTCGTGCACCTGCCGGCCTGACAGGCAACCCCGAGTGCACGGGACCGGGGCCGTTGGGGCTGGGGGGAGGGGGGGAGAGGGCGGTGCCCGGCGAGTTGGTGGAAAGCGTCGGTGGAAGCCCTTTCGTCTGTGAAAGTGGGGGGGGTTCCCCACAACTGCCCCCCCCACCCCCAGGGGGA
>NZ_BAAHXD010000039.1:0-33800 GCF_054657115.1 Methyloparacoccus murrellii
CTAACAAACGGGGAGAATTCAAGTGCCGAAAGCCCTTGTTTCTTGAAGAAGAGCAAATCGCCTGGCTCAATGGCCGATTGGGTGATTGCGCCAGTGTGGAATCCGTGGCGGTCCAGCCGCATCCAGCGCTGTTCTTCCGTGATAAGAGCCAGCACCATGGCAAGCTATTGACCGTCACGTACCAAGGCTTGCTCAAGGTTACGGCACCGGAGATTTTGCGGGGCAAGCTTCGCAACGGCATCGGCCCCGCCAAGAGCTTCGGCTGTGGTTTGCTCCTGGTCCGGCGGCTGGCCTAGAGTGTTGCCGATCCCAACATCCAGGAGACGCGACACCATGCATACCTTTTCCCTGCGCGACCTGCCAGAACATGTCGGCGAACTGGCCGAAGACACCGAGGCGGGCAGGCTGTGCCTGGTCACCCGCGACGGTGCGCCAGTGTTCGTGGCCGTGCCCTTCGACGACGCCCTGCTGAGGGGCGGAGTGGGCCTGGCCCTGGCGGTGAAGCTGTTCGACGAGGAAACCCTGTCGCTGGGCCAAGCTGCGCGGCTGGCGGGGCTCGACCTGGCCGAGTTCATGGATCGGCTGGCCGAACTGCGCATCCCGGTCGCCCGGCCCCGGCCCGGCGAACTGGAGCAAGAGATTGAAGCCTTCGGTTGAAATCGTCGTCGCCGACGCCGGCCCCCTGATCGCCTTGGCAAGACTGGACGCTCTGCATCTCCTACCCGCCCTGTTCTCCCGCGCATGGATGACGGAGACCGTGCTGGCCGAGTGCTGCGCCGGTAGCGTCCGGCGCGAATGTACGGCCATCCGGACCGCCATCGGCGCTGGACAACTCGGAGTGCGGCCCACCCCGGCGCATCCCGCCTGGACCGTGGACCCCGGCGAGGCCAGCGCCATCGCGGCGGCACTCGAATTGTCGGCGGGCATCGTCATGGACGACCGGGCCGGGCGCAGACTGGCGGGACACCTGGGTTTGCCGGTGGTCGGCACCCTGGGCATCCGGGTGCTCGCCAAACGCGCGAGGTTGTTATCGGAGATCGGGCCCTCGGTGGCAGCCCTGGCGGCGTCCGGGTATTACCTGGCCGACGGGGTGATCGAGAGCGCCCTGCGGCTGGTCGGCGAATCCCCCCTTTCCGCCTCGGACGCATCCTCATGACCGACCTGCTCCCTCCCCTCAAACCCATCGCCATGAAGGAGCGCGTCTCCCTCGTCTTCATCGAGCGCGGCGAGATCGACGTTCTGGACGGGGCCTTCGTCGTCGTCGACCAGACCGGCGTCCGCACCCACATCCCGGTCGGCGCCATCGCCTGCATCATGCTGGAGCCCGGTACCCGCGTCTCGCACCGGGCGGCGGCGCTGGCGGCGCGGGTCGGCACCCTGCTGGTCTGGGTCGGCGAGGCCGGCGTGCGGCTCTATGCCTCCGGCCAGCCCGGCGGGGCGCGTTCCGACCGGCTGCTGTACCAGGCCAGACTGGCGCTGGATGACGACGCCCGACTCAAAGTCGTGCGCAAGATGTACGAAATCCGCTTTGGCGAGAAGCCGCCCGAGCGACGCAGCGTGCAGCAACTGCGCGGCATCGAAGGCGCGCGGGTGCGCAAGACCTACGAACTGTTGGCCAGGCGCTATGGCGTGGTCTGGAAGCACCGCGATTACGATGCCCAGGAATGGGGGTCCGGCGACGTGCCCAACCGCTGCATGAGTTCCGCCACCGCCTGTCTCTACGGCATCACCGAGGCCGCCATGCTGGCGGCGGGCTATGCGCCGGCGGTCGGCTTCATCCACACCGGCAAGCCGCTGTCGTTCGTCTACGATATCGCCGACCTGTTCAAGTTCGAGTCAGTGGCGCCCATTGCCTTCCAGGTCGCCGCGCGTGACCCGGCCGAGCCCGAGCGCGAGGTCCGGCTGGCCTGCCGCGACATGTTCCGCAAGACCCGCCTGCTGGAGAAGATCATTCCCCTGATCGAGGACGTGCTGAGCGCGGGCGGACTGGAGCCACCTGCCCCGCCGGAAGACGCCGTCGGCCCCGCCATCCCCAACCCGGAGTCCCTGGGCGATGCTGGTCATCGTGGTTGAGAATGTCCCGCCCCGGCTGCGCGGCCGCCTGGGCATCTGGCTGGTGGAAGTCCGCGCCGGCGTTTATGTGGGTGACCTGTCGCGGCGCGTGCGCGAGATGATCTGGAGCCAGGTCGAGCAGGGTCTGGGCGAGGGCAACGCCGTCATGGTCTGGTCCACCAATACCGAATCAGGCTTCGATTTCGTCACCTTGGGCAAGAACCGGCGCATGCCGGTCGAGTTGGACGGGCTCAAGCTCGTCTCCTTTTACCCGCCCGAACCCCCGCTCAATGGCTCCTCCTGAACCGTTGCCGGTGGAACCGCCACCGTGCTCTTTGACAAAATGCAACCCATTGATCTGCCAAGGGTTCCGGAATGGCGCCCAGCCTTCAAAAGCGGGTACCCCGCGCCGCGCTGTTTTTTTCCTTCCCTGACAATCGGTTACGATTGGTGCGTTCCCCACGCCCGTGGGGATGAACCGCTGATTTACCAAGTCAATGCAGGAGCCGTCGAGCGTTCCCCACGCCCGTGGGGATGAACCGGCCATGCGCTACTCGCCACGAAGGCCCATCAGGCGTTCCCCACGCCCGTGGGGATGAACCGAGGCCCTGGACATCACCGCGCGTCAGGTGCAGGCGTTCCCCACGCCCGTGGGGATGAACCGTACGCATGACCATCAAACTTGAAATAAAAACCGCGTTCCCCACGCCCGTGGGGATGAACCGCTCAACCGACGCGATGCTCTGCACCGATGTGCGCGTTCCCCACGCCCGTGGGGATGAACCGTGCGCCAGCGTCTTTCAGGCCTGCCATCTCGGGCGTTCCCCACGCCCGTGGGGATGAACCGCCATGCAGACCGAATTGGCCGCGCTGAGGGCCGCGTTCCCCACGCCCGTGGGGATGAACCGGAGTTTGCCGGCAATCCAGGCAATATCCTGGTGCGTTCCCCACGCCCGTGGGGATGAACCGGCCGGTCCAGATGTGCATGGTCGCTTCGTCCAGCGTTCCCCACGCCCGTGGGGATGAACCGCCGCTGAAATGGAGGCGCTACGCGATCTCCAGGCGTTCCCCACGCCCGTGGGGATGAACCGCGCACCCAGCAGGCCATCGCCGATCTTAGCGAGCGTTCCCCACGCCCGTGGGGATGAACCGCTCTCCAATCGCGGAGACGCTTTCTACGGGCAGCGTTCCCCACGCCCGTGGGGATGAACCGCGTTCAAAACCTGGGTCGAGGACGCCCGCGAGGCGTTCCCCACGCCCGTGGGGATGAACCGCTCACCGAGGCCCAGCGGGCTGTTGCAGCCGTGCGTTCCCCACGCCCGTGGGGATGAACCGCAACAATGCACATCTTGACCGGCCTTGCCCTGGCGTTCCCCACGCCCGTGGGGATGAACCGCCCGCGCTAGAAGTCCAGGATCTGGTCGGTCAGCGTTCCCCACGCCCGTGGGGATGAACCGTTGCTGGAACGCATTCAGGCCGGGCATGAAGCGCGTTCCCCACGCCCGTGGGGATGAACCGAGCCTCTTCCGCGCTGATACGGATAGCGTTCCGCGTTCCCCACGCCCGTGGGGATGAACCGATTTGTGATTGTGACATTGCTGCCATTGATAGGCGTTCCCCACGCCCGTGGGGATGAACCGTACATGTGGAGCGCTGTCAGCTACGGCGGCAACGCGTTCCCCACGCCCGTGGGGATGAACCGCAATCCTTCCGTCTGGTCCACGACACGGCGCGGCGTTCCCCACGCCCGTGGGGATGAACCGACATCAACACGATCCATCTCGACAAGCTGATCGCGTTCCCCACGCCCGTGGGGATGAACCGCCGCAATCGATGCCCGAGAATACCGCTACATCGCGTTCCCCACGCCCGTGGGGATGAACCGTGAAGCCTGACAGGCCCGCTCTGGCGCGGTACGCGTTCCCCACGCCCGTGGGGATGAACCGCCCAGAAGGACTGGGCCACCAATCTCGGCCAGGCGTTCCCCACGCCCGTGGGGATGAACCGCGCGTCTGGCCGAATCGCGGCGGCAGTATGATGCGTTCCCCACGCCCGTGGGGATGAACCGGCGCGGGAGAAGGCGGAATTGGTCAAGGAAAAGCGTTCCCCACGCCCGTGGGGATGAACCGGCCAATGTCGTCTTCCGGGAATTGGACGACTCGCGTTCCCCACGCCCGTGGGGATGAACCGAGGCGCTTGACATCACCGCGCGTCAGGTGCAGGCGTTCCCCACGCCCGTGGGGATGAACCGCGCTTCAGGCCGCTATCGACGCGCATCAGTTCGCGTTCCCCACGCCCGTGGGGATGAACCGGCCGTCCGTGGCGCATCGGCAGAGCTGGAGCGGCGTTCCCCACGCCCGTGGGGATGAACCGCCTATGTGCTAGCTACCGTTGAGCATGAAACCGCGTTCCCCACGCCCGTGGGGATGAACCGTACGGCGATCTTCTTGGCGTCGATCTTGTCGGGCGTTCCCCACGCCCGTGGGGATGAACCGCGTTTGTCTCGGCCAAGGCGCAGTCGGATGCGGCGTTCCCCACGCCCGTGGGGATGAACCGGCGCGGCAGAAAGCCGATGAGGCGGCTCTCAAGCGTTCCCCACGCCCGTGGGGATGAACCGACGCCATCAAAGAGATGGTGAAAGCCCGCGCCGCGTTCCCCACGCCCGTGGGGATGAACCGGTCATGTTGATCGGGCCGCCCGTGATCCATGCGCGTTCCCCACGCCCGTGGGGATGAACCGGTGTTTGGTTATATTTAAGCTGGCTTTTTCAGGCGTTCCCCACGCCCGTGGGGATGAACCGGGCATCGCCGACTACGCCAAATCGTTGCTGCTGCGTTCCCCACGCCCGTGGGGATGAACCGCCTATTTCGGCAAAGCCGGTCCCAATCAAACAGCGTTCCCCACGCCCGTGGGGATGAACCGGCTGCGGGTAGGCTCCTGCACAACAACTATCCGCGTTCCCCACGCCCGTGGGGATGAACCGGCGTTCGGAACGACGCGGCTGTCTTTTACCCAGCGTTCCCCACGCCCGTGGGGATGAACCGCCGTAGATGTAGCCATAGCCGGAGCTGGAGCTGCGTTCCCCACGCCCGTGGGGATGAACCGATTCCCGTCACGATAGGGTCAGCCTGGCAGATGCGTTCCCCACGCCCGTGGGGATGAACCGCTCGAAGCAAGGATGTCGGAATCCTTCTGGAGGCGTTCCCCACGCCCGTGGGGATGAACCGCGAGTTCAGACCCGACCGAAGGTGCAGTGCCAGCGTTCCCCACGCCCGTGGGGATGAACCGCCGCTGGCTTATCTGGCGAATACCCTACCAGTGCGTTCCCCACGCCCGTGGGGATGAACCGGTCGGCTCAGCGCCTCGTCGATCCTCGGCATCGCGTTCCCCACGCCCGTGGGGATGAACCGATCAAGCAAATCATGTTCTGTCTTGACATGGTGCGTTCCCCACGCCCGTGGGGATGAACCGTACGGCGAGATTCTGGGGCTCGACCTGGTGGGGCGTTCCCCACGCCCGTGGGGATGAACCGGCCCACCGTGTCGCGCAGCTGGCGTGGAAGCAGCGTTCCCCACGCCCGTGGGGATGAACCGACACCTGCGTTGCCAACACCAGCCCCTGGCGCGCGTTCCCCACGCCCGTGGGGATGAACCGGCCGTATCCCAAAAGTTGGCCGCGCAGCGGTCGCGTTCCCCACGCCCGTGGGGATGAACCGCTCCCCCTGTGACAGCCAGCCGTCCGGGGCGGGCGTTCCCCACGCCCGTGGGGATGAACCGATCAATGTCGAGATACGCGCCAGCACCAGCCGGCGTTCCCCACGCCCGTGGGGATGAACCGGCAACAGGCACGCCGCCGAACACGACGCTGGTGCGTTCCCCACGCCCGTGGGGATGAACCGTGGACCATGGATTTTGGCAATGCCGTCAAACAGCGTTCCCCACGCCCGTGGGGATGAACCGACCGTGCCCGCCGGTACGGACCCTGTTTGGGCGCGTTCCCCACGCCCGTGGGGATGAACCGCCGTCCTACTACGATCTTGCCTGCCGGAATCTTGAATCAGCCACAAAGCAGACGATGGACTTGTTCGCCGCCTGACGATATCGCCGCCTTCGGGCGGCTTTTATTGGAGAAACGAAATGAAAAACACTGTCATGTTGCTGGCCGCCTTGTCGCTATCCGCCTGTGTGCGGCCATATGCAAACTTTGCCGTCGAGACAACGCCAGCCGCCGGGATGATGAAGACCAAAACGATAAGCACGGAAACGCCAAAAGAGGCAAGCGCACTGGCACAGAATACGGAAAAGGTTGTTCAAGCCATGCTGAAGCGCGAAGGCTTCAAGTATGTCCCGAAGGGTGGGCAAGTGACGATGCTGGTTGACGCTTATCGCGGCAACAAACAAACGGGATCGCGCGTCAGTTACCGATTCTTCCACTCGAACATTGAGGAAGAATATAACGATGTCGTCACGATCAGCCTGAACGCCAAAGAGAATGGCCACGTGATATGGGATGGCAGCATCGAGGGGCTGGGTGAGTTCCTGTCCGGCAAATATGCGCCAGGCTGCATTCGCACGCTGCTTGACCGCTATCTAACCCACGAGTCTGGCGAAGAGACGTGTTACAGGCTCGACCAGATGTGACGCTTGCGGCCCTCAACAGCACCACAGCTTTCCGCATCGCCGGCAGGTGAATATACGATCACCCTCCAGGCTGATGCGGACAAAGCGGTAACGGTGGCCAAGCGTTCCCCACGCCCGTGGGGATGAATCAACCTGATAGCGCCGACCTGTTCGGCACTGCATCCCGCAGGAGCACTGCCATGGCCCGCAGAGCACCCGCACCGGCGCTGGCATATCCTTCGCTCCGACGTCGCTTCCCCCACGCCTGGCTGCGCATGAACACCCACAACGCTCCCGATATCGCCCGCCGCTACCACGACCGCAGCAAGCACCGCTTCGAGGCCTATGCGCCGGGGCCGGGGTTTCTCGACTGGGAGACGCAGCCGGACCCTTTCCGGACCTTCCGTGGCGCACCGCTCGTCCCCCTGCCCCTGGCCACGGGCGATCGGTGCCGGGCCAGCTGGGCCGACCTGCACATACCGGGGGCCATCGCCGCCTGTCCGCTGAATCCGGACACCCTCGGCAGCCTGCTGCAGGGTGCCTTCGGGCTGTCCGCGTGGAAGGAAATCCCGGGGTCGCGCTGGGCGCTGCGCTGCAATCCGTCGAGCGGCAACCTGCATCCGACCGAGGCCTACGTGGCGCTGGGACCGGGCCAGCCGGAGCTGGCGGCCGGTGTCTACCACTACCGGCCCTATGATCACGCGCTGGAGCAACGGTGCCGCGCGGCGCTGCCGCTGGACGGCTGCCTGATCGGCCTCAGCGCCGTGCACTGGCGGGAGGCCTGGAAATACGGGGAGCGCGCGTTCCGCTACTGCCAGCATGACATCGGCCACGCCCTGGCGGCGCTGCGGATGGCGGCCGGCCTGCTGGGCTGGCAGGTGCGGCTGCTGGACGACTGGGGCGATGGGGACATCGCCCGCCTGCTGGGACTGGACCGCGACGGCGATTTTGCCGACGCCGAGCGCGAGGCCGCCGACCTCCTGTGCCGGGTCGGCCCCGGGGCCGGACCGGCGCCGGCCATCGACCCGCTGCTGGATGCCGCGGCGGCCGGAACCTGGATGGGGCACGCCAACCGGCTGAGTCCCGCGCATCGGCACGACTGGCCGCTGATCGAGACAGTCCACGCGGCCACGCGCAAGCCTCGCACGCGCCCGCTGGCCAGGGCGCCAGCCGCCGTGCTGCCAGTCGAGCGGACGCCAATGGCAACCGCAGCGCCGACCGACGTGCCGGCCTGGGACATCCTGCAGCAGCGCCGCAGCGCCCAGGCCTTCGATGGCATCACCGCCATCTCGCGACAGACGCTGTGGACACTGCTCGCGGCCACCCTGCCCGGCGCGCAGCCGCCGCTGGATGTCTGGACCTAGCCGCCGCGCGTTCACCTGCTGCTGTTCGTGCACCGGGTTGAGGGGCTGGCGCCCGGCCTGTACCTCTGCCCACGGCGGGCCGATGCCGAGGCGCCGCTACGCGCCGCCCTGCGGCCCGAATTCGAATGGGCGGCCGTGCCGGACACGCCGGACGGGCTGCGCCTGGCCGCCGGACCTTGCGGCAGCCTGGCCCAACGCCTCGCCTGCCATCAGGACATCGCCAGCGACGGCGCCTTCAGCCTGGGCATGCTGGCGGAATTCGACGCGGCGCTGGCCGACGGCGCCTGGCAATACCGGCGGCTGTTCTGGGAATGCGGCCTCATCGGCCAGGCGCTGTATCTGGAAGCCGAACTGGCCGGGGTACGCGGTACCGGCATCGGCTGCTTCTTCGACGACGGCGTGCATGCGCTGCTGGGACTGGGCGACACCCGCTACCAGAGCCTCTACCATTTCACCGTCGGCAGGCATCGGGAGGATCCCCGGCTGAGAACCCTGCCGCCCTACGCCCACCTGGATGCACGCGCCGACAGGGCTTGACGCAGGATAGCCCGGCGCCTTCAGGGCGGCTGATAGTGCCTGGCCTGCGCCCTGAACATGGCGGCATAGGCGCCATCCCGCGCCAGCAGCGCCTCATGGGTACCGGCCTCGCTGACGCGGCCATCCTCGAGCACGATGATCCGGTCGGCCAGCCGGGCCGTGGACAGACGATGGCTGATCAGTACCGCCGTCCGGCCCGCCGCGAGTTGCCGGAAACGCTCCAGCACCTCGGCCTCCGCCTCCGGATCCAGGGCGCTGGTAGGTTCGTCCAGAATGACAATGCCGGCGGAGCGCAAGGCAGCCCGGGCAATCGCGATGCGCTGCCACTGACCGATGCTGAGCTCCTGACCACCGGCAAACTGCGTCCCCAGTTGAGTCTCGTAGCCTTGCGGTAAATCGGCGATCACGCCGGCCGCACCGCCGACCCTGGCCGCCTGCTCGATGCGCTCCTGCGCGTCCAGCGCCGAGAGGTCACCGAAGCCGATGTTGTCGCGGGCGGTGAACTGATAGCGGCCATAGTCCTGGAACACAACGCCGATTTGCTGCCGCCATTCGGCGCTCGCAAAGGCCCGGAGGTCGATGCCGTCCACCGTGATGCGCCCTGCCGTCGGGTCATACAAGCGGCACAGCAATTTGATCAGCGTTGTCTTGCCGGCGCCGTTCTGACCGACCAGGGCCACTGTCTCGCCGGCATGGATGGTCAGGTCCACCTGTTTCAGGACGGGGTGCGCGCCATGCGGATAGCGGAACGCCACGCCCTCGAAGCGGATGTCTCCGCGCAGGGGCTGCGGTGGCGATTGCGGCGCCGCCGGCTCCTTCACCACCGGTTCAAGCAAGAGAAACTCGTAGAAATTCGACAGGAACAGGGCGTTCTCGTAGAGCCCCGACACGTTGGTGAACAGCTCGCGCAGGAGCCCCTGGCCGCGCTGCAGGGCCTGGTAATAGATCACCATATCGCCCACCGTGAGCGCGCCCTGCCAGGTCTGGAACGCCAAGAAGGCCAAAGCCCCATGGGTGCCCAGCGAAGCGCCCGCCTGCGTGAGCGCCTCCCCCAGCGCCCGCTCGCGCGACAACGTCAGACGCTCGTGGCGAATGAACTGCCGCAGCCGCGCCCAGCGCTGATGGAGATACGGCCCCAGGCCGAACAGGCGCACCTCCTTGGCATGGTCCTGGAGATTCAGCAGCTGGCTCAGATAGTGGGCCCGGCGCTGCCGCTCGGTCGAGTCGTGCCAGTTCCGGTGCTGACGCCGCGTGTGGCGCAGGCGCACCAGCAGGATCGGCAGCATCAAGAGCAGCAACCCCAGCGTCAACGCCCCATGAAAGGCGAGCAGCAAGGCCGCGATGGCGGCCAGGGAAATCAGGCTCTGTAACAGGCCGATCAGCCGGTTGACGATCAGGGCCGGCCGGTACGGCGCTTCCGATTGGGCGCGGTGCAGAGTGTCCTGAAACTCGGGATTTTCGTAATAGCCGAGGTCCAGACGAATGGCCTGCCGATGCAGCAGCGTCTGAACGTGATCGGTCACCTGCTGCGACTGGACCTCGGTGACATGGCTGTCCAGCGCCCGCAGCGCATCGATGAGCACCGCCAGGCCGGCCGCGCCGGCTAGCAGGATGGCCAGCCGATGCCAATCGCCGTCCCCCGCCGCCTGCAGGGTGACGACATCGATGATGAGCTTGAGCAGATACAGCCCCGCCACCGGCAGCAATCCCAGCAGCGCCATCAGCCCCGCATGGACGAGCGTGGAGCGGGGGCTGCTCTGCCAGACCAGTTGCACGGATCGGCGCAACTGCCGGAGACGGCTTAACATGCCATCGCCCCGGGCGGTCGGCACCAGCGACTCGCCATCCCGGCAGGAAAACGGATATCGCCTCCGGAAAAGGCTATTCGATTTCGATGAGCTTTTTCTCGGCCAATTCGCGGATCAGATTCGCCAGATCCCGTTCGAGCACCTCGCCCTCCACCTCGTATTCCTCCCGCATGGAGGCCAGCACGCTGGCGGGGTTTTTCGTGGCGACGAGCAGTTCCCAGAAATGGCTGCCCACCGGATTGAGCCCATAATAGAATCCGGTATCCAGGTTCAGCAAAACGGTTTCCTCGCCGACTTTCTCGAAAACCACCGGCTCCGGTATCGCAATCGTCCTGTCGCTTAACAAACCCGTTTCCTCCATCATGCTTCCGGCTCCATCTGTTTCATGCTGAATTGTTTCTTCCGGAATTCCGGCATCAGCTTGTGATTCATCCACAACTGGGATGCCACGCGCAAGCGCTGGGCGTCGAGATCCGCGAGCCGTTCGCGCGCCGCGGTCACCAGTTCGGGATCGTTGGTAATGTCCATGCACAGCTCGCAGATACCCGTATAGGCCGGACGGGCCTTGAAGCGCTCCCGCCCCACGGGATGATCCTTGAGCAGTCGGTAGAGGCCATGCGGCCCCGTGACGAGAATCATCTCCAAGAGGGGATCCTGCCTGGCTCGCACAAGTATGTCCTCCAACGGTTCCTCGCAGGTATTGCCCAGCCGCAAGGGCGAGGACTTCCCGGCGTAATACGAAGGGCCGCAACAGGCATAGACGGTGCCATCGGCTTCGATGACCGGGGTGAGAATAACGGCGCAAACGCCCTCGGGAGGTTCGTCCATGAAAGTGAAATGCTCTGCCGGTAGCGACGTGGCCCGTCCCAGTCTCACGGGGGCCTGCGACTGCAAATAGACGGGCAGGCCATCGAACATGGCGTGATAGGCTTCCTTCTGCTCTTCCGTGATGGTCACAACGCGCACGGCGACGCCGATTCCGGCTTCGATCGCGAGACGCGCCAGCCGCAGGGGCCGCTCCCGCGCTGAGAAGTCCTCATGATACCGGTCCCAGGAGATACAGACATGATGAAGCCCGGCCTCGGCCAGCGCCATCATGCGCGCTCGCGTCGAACCCTCGCCGCGCACCCAACCGGCGCCGGTGACGAGTGACGTTTGCAGCCCCAAATCCCGCGCCTGGGAAACGAGTTCCAGGATATCCCGGTAATACAGCATGGGTTCGCCGCCGGTGAAGCAAACATTAGGGCTGAAACGCGGGATTACTTTCAGGTATTCGCTGGCTTGCTCCAGTCCCATGTGGCCCTGGACTTTGGGTGAGGATTCCGTGATGCAGTGCCCACAGGACAGGGGGCAAGTTCGCGTGTAGGATAAACCAACCGTATCATAACGAATCATAGGGTTCTCCAAGGTGAGCTAGGATGGTTTCGTACACTTCCGGCAAGCGCGACAGATCGCGCGGGACACGGAGTTTGGCCACGGGAACCGTGGCGGCCAGTTTGGCAAGGCAGGAAAAACGGGCCTTTGCCAAATCCGCTTGCTTCTTCGACATTACCAGCCGGCGGTTTTTCGTGAGCGCCATGACCACCGGCAACCCCGTGAGCGGTATGACCTGCGCTGGTCCTTCGGCCAGTTCCAGCAAGTAGATAGCTCGTAGAGGCAAGGGCTGAGCAGCGAATCGCTCGACCGGATGGCCGAGGTCCTCGAACTCCCGGTAAGGGCGGACGAAGGGCACGCTAGGCAGTGCCAGAAGCTTATCCCCTTGAGCTTGAACGATACCCAACTGATCGTCGGTCAGCAGATCATGGCCCTGCTGGATAAAGAAATCGGCCAGCGTGGATTTACCCCCCATGGCGTCGGCAAGGAAGGCCACGCCTTTGCCCCCGATATCCACCGCCGAACCGTGCAAAAACTCGAATCGCGGGTCCAACAGCAGATAGACCGGGAGCACATAGTGCATGAGCCAGTAACGCACTCTCTCCAGGGGAGTGCCTGGCATCAGCCGACAGCAAATCCCCGATTCCTCGGGGCATAGATGGAACTCCCCTACCTCATCGATGTGTATAACAGGCGACCATGCCCCCCCCAAGAAAGTAATGTTGACCCACCCCTTGGGCGGCTTTGCCATATCTTTCGGTTTCGACGGGGCGTGGTGGATACAACCCAATTTAAACCTTATTGTGCTGAATGACTGGTCAGAATAGACAGGCAAACCCATGAATGGTATTTCCGACTCGATACAAGCACCATAGGCAGAGTAGCGCATAAATGACAAATTAGCCTGGATCAAGCAAGGTAACAGTTAAAGGTGTTATTGTTGCTACTGCTGTGAGCAAAGTAAGTAGCTCTCCTTGCGTCAAGCCAGTCATCCCCCCGTATTCGCTCAATATCGGCGCCGTGTAAGGCTTCTTCGAGGTCTTGCCGCCGGGGCGGGTTTCGTCGTACTGATCGGATGCGTTCATGGTTGGTCTCCAAATATAGGTTTGAAATGAAGGCGATACCAGGTTTCCAGCACCGCCAGTTGCCACAAAACCAGCGCGCTCAGCGGCGAGGGCTGGGCGGCGCGGCGCGCCACTACGTCTGCCACCCTGCTTGCCGAAATCACTCCGCTCCGGGCGAGGGTGAGGGAACCCGGATCGAATATCATGGAATCGAGCCTCGAGGCGATCATGGGCGAGAATTCCGCCTTGCCCGTGCGCCGCCGTAAGTCTTCCGGCAATACGCTCTTCATCGCCTCGCGCAACAGATATTTGGTCGTCCCCTGCCGCCTTTTTTCCTCGGACGGAACCGACAGAAGAAACTCCACCAGTCTGGCGTCATAAAAAGGGTGGCGAAATTCCAGTCCACCGCGCTGGCCCAGTATCTCCCAACTATCTTCAAAGACCAAGCTGATTCTTGGATTGACCACGACGCCGGCTTCATGCCATGCGCTGGCCGAGGGGAAACCCTTCCGCGGCAACTGCTGTCCTTCCATCCAGGCAGCCTGCTCCTTGCCGCCTAAAAAGAACGAAGCCTCCGACGGCCCACGCACCCGATCATTGAATTGTCTCCCCAGCCTGCACGCCCATTCGGGCAGGACGGCCTCCAGCATCCAGAACCACAGTACGTGGGGCGAGAAACGATACCGTTGCAACTCCTTCGCCAACGCGAGCCAACGCCCCGAGGTCAGCAGGTCGGCCAGGTAATAGGGGCTGCCCTGGGTCATGACATCACCGCCGACGCCGGTGAGCATGACCCTCACCCCGCGCGCCTTGGCTGCATCCAGCAATGGCCAGAAAGACTGTATCGGCAGACCCTGAATCGGCCAATCCGGAAGCGCCGCATGACAGGCTATCAGCCCTTCCCAGCCTTCGACCGGTGTCGCGTCCGCCACGGTGAAGACGCTCTCCACGCCGGCCTTTCGAACCGTCGGTTCGATGTACTCACGCTCGTCGCAGGGCAGCCGGTCGAAAACCATGGAATAACTGCTCAGCCGCGCCTTGTCCGGGATGAGGCGGGCGGCCACGCAGAGAACCGAGGTGGAATCCAACCCGCCGCTCAGCAGGCACCCGATGGGATAGGCGCTGCGGGTCTGCGCCCTGACGGCTTCGCCGAAGAGATGGCGGAATTCCTCCGTGTGTCCCGCCAGATCGGGCTTGCGCCGCCCCTGTCCCGCGCTGGGCTCCCAATACCGGCGGACGCCGAGGTTGCCGTCGCGCAGCGTCAGGGTGGAAGCCGGCGGCAAGCGCCGGACACCCTTGAACAAGGTACGGCCGTGGGCAATCGCGAAGGTGGCGAGAATTTCCCGAATGGCATCCTGCTCGGGCTGTTTTTCCAGGTCGGCCGCCTGAAACAGCGGGGCGATTTCGGAAGCGAAGGCGAACACCTGCCCTTCCCGATAGTGGTAATAGACCGGCTTGATGCCGATCCGGTCGCGGGCGGCGAACAGCGTGCGCGTCTGCCGGTCCCAGACGGCAAAGGCGAAGTCGCCCACCAGCTTTCCCGGGCACTGTTCGCCCCATTTCTCGTAGGCCGCCAGAATCAGGGCGCTGTCACCGAGTTCGGGGGTGAGCCGCAGATCGAGCTGGCGTGCCAGTTCCTCGCGATTGTCGATGCGGGCATCCGCCGTTATCACGAACCGGCCACTGGCATCGGCCAATGGCAATTTTTCGCGCAGGGATTCCGGCGTGGTCCACAGCATCCGGTGCCCGAAACCCAGCGCTGCGTCCAGCCAGACGCCGGAGCCGTCCGGGCCGCGGTGCGCCAGCGCCTCCGTCATGCGCGCCAGTTCGGCGCGGTCGACAGGTCGCCCATCCAGATGCCAAAGGCCCACCACGCCGCTCATGTAACGGCCTGCCCCAGGTTGAGACTATACAGGGGCGTGAAGTGCGCCTGGACGCCGACGACCGAGCGGCCGTCGCATTCCACCCAGGCATGGGCGCCGAATGCCTCGTCCCGCTTGGTCACGCCGATGCAGAGCGTTGCGGGATAGCCTTGCCGGGCCAGCAGCGCCATGCCCGCCAGGGCCTGCACCAGACAGGTCGCGCCGGGCACGCACCGGCCCGCCCGGGCGACGGCCCGGCCGATCTGCTCGGGGGGCAGCGCCGACGGCTCCCGGCGGCGGGTCCGCATCAGCCCCAGCCCGACCAGCGTCGACCAGAGCCGCTGAAACCGGAACCATGGCAATACGCCCCGCATCAGGGCTGCAAGCAGCAGGGCCTCAAGAAAAAGCCGGCGCTCGGTCGCCGGCAGGGCCAGGAAACGGCCTACCCTAGCCATCAGCCGCATCGGCCACCCCGTCCGGGCCCAATGCCTTGGGCACATATCGACCTGTTTCCACTCATACCCTGAATACCTGAACTCCCCCGGAGGGAGAACATAACACGAATGACACAAATAGATAAGGCAAGTCATCCGACATGATCAGGTCGTTTCCCGGGAGATGCACGGCGTCACGGGCAATCCCGGGCGTCAATGGCCGCCCGGCCGGGTTGCGCGGGATCGTATTTGACCGGCAGCGTGCGGCCGGGCTGGATCCGGGGCACCGCCAGCCGCGAGACCAGCGACCGGGCGGCGGATCTGAACGGCTTGCCGCCGGCGGGCTGCACGTCGAGGTCAAAATCGACCACCGGATCGTTGTTGATGGTGATGCCAGTGTCGTGGATGGCGGCGATGGTGGCCATGGCCGGCGTGCCGGTGGCCAGGATCGCGCAGGCATCGTCCCGGCCGCTGAAGCGGTCGACCACGGCGGTGCAGCCCAGAAGACCGGCGAACAGCACGCTGGCCGCGCGCCGTGCCGGGGCCCGGCGCGCCCGGCCAGTCCTGGCTAGGGCAGGAAGATGCGTTCCAGGGAGCCCCATGCGACATTCCCGCGCCGGTCTTCCGCTTCGATGAAATAGCGCACGTCACCCAGGCCGACCGGCAGTTCGGCGGTAAGGTAGTCGGCCGTGGCCAGCGCGCCGGTGCGCGAGGGGTAAGGGCCATGGTTGCGCATGGCGAGACGGCTCTCGCCCGCGGCCGTGCGCAGCACCAGCTCGACCCGCTTGAGGCCGGAGACATCGGCCACGAAGGTGTGTGCGACGCCCTGGCGCGGCGCGTCGAGCAGGCAACCCTGGCCCCAGCGCTGGCCGCCCGGATTTTCCGGCGTCACCCAGGGCGGGAAGATGGTCGGCCCGCTGCGGTCGTAGCCGGCGACGAGCAGGGGGTTCAGCGCCGGCCCGAGCAGGCCGTGGGCCAGGTTGGCGGCCTGGGTCACCTGCCGGTCCCAGACCTCCTGGCCGGTCCAGTACCAGTAGCAGCTGGTTTCGGCGGTCAGCAGCAGGCGGATGGCCTCGGCCAGGGCCGGATGCTCGGGCGCGGCGCACTCCAAGGTCTGCACCCGATTCTGGAAAGCGGTCAGCACCGCCCAGGAGTTCAGGTCGGGCGAGTACGGCTGGTCATAGCGGCTGAACCACTTCATGAACTGCGGATCGCCGTTATCGGCGCCGGCCCAGGAGCCCGGTTCGATATGGATGACCCGCCCGGGGTCGGGCGGGAAGCGTTGCAGGTAATCCTCGACCGTGGTCAGTTCGAAGCGGCGATCCTGTTGCAGCCATTCGACCAGCCGGCCGGTGTTGTGGTGGTAGTAGCTGTCGGCGCCGCCGCCGTGGTTGTCGCCGTCGGAATGCAGCAGGAAGAACGGCGGATGCGCCGGGTCGAAGCTGCCGGTCTCGACGACGCGGTCGTACACCTGGCCCAGCACGTCCGGGTATTGCAGGGCGCCGAAGCCGCCGCGCGCGTCTTCGTTGCCGATGTAGCGCTCCGCCGGCACGGCGATGAGCTGGTGCAGATGGCCGTCCGGGTCCTCGTAGCCGACATATTCCGGCCGCAACAGGCCGGGGGAAATCTTCGAACCGGCCCAGATGTTGTGCAGTTGCAGCCAGTCGTCCACCGGCGGGTTGACCTGCTCGGCCGGGTTGGGCGGCAGCATGCCCTCGCCGATGCCGGCGTAGGGGTAGTCGCGACAGGCACGGAAGCGGTGGATGGAGTCGTAGATCACCGCCTCGATGCCGGCCTCGACCAGCGCCGGGATCATGCGCACATGGAAGGCGGTCTCGGGCGGAAACAGCACCCGCGAGGCCTCGACGCCGAAGGCGCGGCGGATGGCGTCGCGATGCCAGTGAATCTGGCGCACGATGTCGCGGTGCGGGATCAGCGGCATCAGCGGATGGAAGAAGCCGAAGGCGGAAAAGGACACGCGCGGGTTGCCCAGCGTCGTGCGGGCGCCGGCGATGGCGCGCAGTGGCTGGTTCCAGCCGGCGAAGCGGCCGCCGCACAGACCCTCGTCGCCGCAGCGGTCGAGCTGCTCGATCAGCGAGCCACTCCAGCTGGTCGACAGGCCCGCATGCGGCAGACCGCCATCGAGGTACTGGCGCACGGCGGCGGGAATGAAATCGGTGTAGTTGCCGCCGCGCGAGCCGAAGATGCCATCCTTCTCGCCGTCCCAGTAGTGGCGGTCGGTGGTGTTGTAGTACGGCTGGTGCATGTGCTTGTGGATGCCGAAGTGGACCCTGACCTCGGCGCCACCCGACACCGCCAGGCGCGGCTCGGCCATGGGACGCGGTGGCGGGATCAGCTGGCATTCCTGGAAGAGCTTGATCCAATCGTCGCCGCCGGCCTCGGCCAGGTTCGCCCGGCGGCAGCCCTCCACCTGCACGGTGATGCGGCCGCCCTCGAGGAGGCCGGCCGGGATGCTGGCGACATACTGCCAGGCGCCGCTGGCCTCGCGGCTGCCGGTGATCGCCTGGTCCTTGATGAGTTTCTGGCGACCCTGGCCATGCAGGATCACCTGCGGAAAGGGAACCTCGCCGTCGGCGCTGAAGCGGATGTCGAAGGCCGAGTTGCGGCCGTCCGCCGCGCAGGGCAGCTGTGCGGGGCAGTGTGTCAGCTCAAGGCGGGTGAAAACGTGCGTCATGATGACCTCTCTCGCGTGCCGGATATCAGGGATGTCCCATCGCAGGGCGCCGGCGGGCGGGCGCCCTGGTGGTCCTGCCGGTCCAGCGCCGCCGCCAGCGCCCGCAGGCTGTCGGCAACCCGCACCGGATAGGACTCGGTGGCGCCGGGCTGGCACAGGGCGGGCGGCAGGCTGTCGAGCTGCGCCCGGGCATGGTCGCGCACCTCGGCCAGGGGCGGCAAAGCGGCCAGCCGCCGGCCAGCGCGCATCACCGGTTGCAGCAGGGGAATGCCGGCCGCGCTGTCGTCCACCAGGGTCAGGGTATCACCCGTGGCCCGGCCAAGCGCGTCGAATGTCCGGAACACCTGCTTGCGCCCCGGCCAGGTTGCCTTGCCTTCGGAGCGCTTGCGGCGGGCGACGCCGGCGTATTCCTGCAGCTTGTAGGCGCAGTCGAGATACGGCTGGTCGCTGCTGGTGTTCATGCGGGTGCCGACGCCGAAGCCGTCGATGGGCGCGTCATCCGCCACCAGCTGGCGGATGCTGTCCTCGTCCAGGCTGCTGCTGGCGATGATCCTGACCTCGGGAAAACCGCCGGCATCGAGGATGGCGCGGACCTGCCGGGCATGTTCGGCCAGATCGCCGCTGTCCAGCCGCACGCCCTGGATGCCCCTGCCCTCGCCGGCCCAGCGCCGCAGCAGCGGCACCAGGGAATGCGCGGCCGCTTCGGTGTCGTAGGTATCGATCAGCAGCGTCGTGCCCGCCGGATGCGACTGGACGAAATGCTCGAAGGCCATGAGCTCGCAATCGTGGGCCTGGATGTAGGCATGCGCCAGCGTGCCGAACAGCGGGATGCCCCAGCGCATGCCGGCCAGCACGGTGGCGCTGCCGTCGAAACCGGCGATATGGCTGGCGCGCGCGGACAAGAGCCCCGCCTCCGCGCCGTGGGCGCGGCGCAGGCCGAAGTCGGCCAGTAACCGGTCCGGCGCGGCGAGCCGCACACGGGCGGCCTTGGAGGCGATCAGGGTCTGGAAATGCAGGAGGTTGATGATGCGGGATTCGACGAACTGCGCCGCCGGCAGCGGTGCCGTCACCCGCAGGATCGGCTCGTCGGCGAAAAACACCGTGCCTTCCGGCATGGCATCGACGTCGCCGGTGAAGCGGAAATCGGCCAGGCTGTCGACAAAGCCGGCGTCGAACCGGCCCGAATCGCGCAGCCAGGCCAGCTCCTCCGGCGTGAACGCCAGCTGCTCCAGGTAGTCGAGCACCTGCTCCAGCCCGGCCGCCATGAGAAACCGGCGCCGCGCCGGCAGGCGGCGGACGAAAAACTCGAATACCGCCGTTTCCCGCATGCCCTGGTCGGCATACGCCTTGAGCATGGTCAGCTGGTAGAGATCGGTGAGCAGGGCGGCTTCAGCCATGACGAGATCCGATCGGGATGGCGCCCTCGGCGGTCATGCGGGCCATGGCCCGGTCGCCATCGCCGGGCTCGGCGTCGACCGCGCGCAGGGCCTCGACCAGCAGCAGCACCCGGAAACCCAGCCGCAGGGCATCCAGCACGGTGTTGAGGACGCAGTAGTCGGTCGCCAGCCCGCCGACCCAGAGCCGGGTGACGCCGGCGGCGCGCAGTTCCGCTTCCAGCGCGGTCCCGGTGAAGGCGGAGTAGGTTTCGCGATCGGCGCAGTCCGGCTTGTCGATGATCCGGGCGACCGGCGGCAACCGCAGGGCGATGGGAAAATCCGCGCCAGGCGAACCCTTGACGCAGTGGCGGGGCCAGGGACCGCCTTGCGCCCGGAAGGAGCAGTGATCGGGCGGGTGACAGTCGCGGGTGGCGAAAACGGGCAGGTTGCGGGCGACGGACATCGCCAGCCAGCCGTTGAGCGGCGCGACGACCTCATCGCCCGCCGGCACGGGCAGCGCGCCGCCCGGGAGAAAATCGTTCTGCACGTCGACGATCAGCAGCGCATCGCCCGTTTCCACCCCGCCGGCTTCCGGTGTTGACATGACCTTCTCGATTCCCGCGACATCACGGCGCATTGGATGCCGGCCATGTTACCGGCTGCGACGCCGGTGGCCAATGCGGGTGTGCCGCAGGACATGGCCCGGGCCATGGTCGTGCGCTGTTCCTTTCCCCGGTGATGTGCTGAGATAGCCGAGGACTGACCGGAGCCCTACATGAGCGAACTGCGACGATTCCGCTGGGAAGACCCGGACTACGAACGTGCCTTTGCGACCCTGCTGGCAAGTTCGGGCGAACGGCCGCATGTGCATGCCTACCTGCGCGGGATATGCCGCCGCTATCCGGCCGAGGCCCTGGCGGTGGACTGGGGCGCGGGTGGCGGCGACCTGACCCGGCTGCTGCTGGAGCACTTCCGGCACGTCCTGGCGGTGGAACCCAGTCCCGTGTTTCGCGCCCGGCTGGCCGCCGATTGCCCGGGCGCCGAGGTCGTGGCGGGCACCCTGGGCACCACCGTGCCGCCGCGGCCGGTGGATATCGGCATCATCAGCCATGTGCTCTATCACATCCCCGATCACAAGTGGGCCGCCAGCGTGTTGCGGGCCGCCCGGCAGCTGTCGGATGACGGTGTGCTGCTGGTGCTGCTGAAGGATCCGGACTCGGGCTGCAACCGGATGCTGGAACATTTCGGCGCGGCCCGCTTCAACCTGGTGGAAGGGCTCTGGCCCGTGATGGCCATGGACGGGGGCTTCAATTACGCCCTCGACCGCGTACCGGGCTCGTTCGTGACGCACAGCCTGGAGGACACGCTGGCAATCGCCCGCCTGGCGCTCTGCGATCGCGACCAGGACGCCTTCTCCCGACCGGTCAGCGAGGAGGACTTTGTCGATTATGTGCGCCGGCACCTCTGGGACGAGACCAGCGGCCGGGGCGGCTGGCACTATGACGTGCTGATCTGCGCGCTGCGCAGGCGGCCCGCGCCGCCAGCGGAACGGGCCTAGGCACTGCCGCGGGAAGCGAGTTGGCGCAGGTAGACCGCGCAGTCGGCGGCCGAGAAGCAGCAGAAGCTTACCTGCAGCCCCGGTGCTCGCTGGACGACCGCGCCGACGGTGGCAACGGCGACGGCGGTGGCCAGCGCGACCGGATAACCATAGGCGCCCGTGCTGATGGCGGGAAAGGCGATGCTGGTCAGCCGATGCGCCAGCGCCAGCTCGAGCGCATGACGGTAGCAAGCCGCCAATAGCCCGGCCTCGCCGCGATGGCCGCCGCGCCAGATCGGCCCCACGGCGTGGATGACGTAGCGGGCCGGCAAACCGAAGGCCGGCGTGATGCGCGCCTCGCCGGGCGGACAACCGCCGAGGGCGCGACAGGCTTCCAGCAGTTCCGGCCCCGCCGCCCGATGAATGGCGCCATCCACCCCGCCGCCACCGAGCAGGCTGGCGTTGGCGGCATTGACGATGGCATCGACGCTCAGCGTCGTGATGTCGGCCAGGACGACACGCATCGGCATGGGTTGCTCTCCGTCGGGCGTCGCGCCCCCGGCCGATGGCCTTGCCCTGCGCAACGGCTGCTGTCGGACGGCGACGGCGCGGGCTTACTGACGGATGAATTCACCCAGCGAGGCAGCGATGGTGTTCGAAAGCGGGGTACTGCCCTTGAGGGATTTGATGACCTTTCCCGAGTCGCCCACGACAAAATGGATCGGGTTGGTCCGTTCGCCAAAGTAGCCTGTGCAGGTCCTGGAATCGAAGACCACGGGAAAGCTTTTCCCCTCGACTTCCCGGGCAATGTCGCCGCTGCCCGCGTAGGCGGAGAAGACCTTGACGAAGGTCAGCGTATTGCCCTTGATCTCGGCCGAGGTGATGTCGTAGCGAACATTGGCGACGCTGTTCTGGTAACCCGGGGGTTGGGAAACCTGACTCATGATGGTGTACTCAACCGACGAGACATACTTGCCGCTCAGCCGTTTGGGACAGACCGCCTGAGCGTTGGCGACCAGGCAGCAAAGCCCCAGGGCAACGAGATATCGCTTCATCTTCTTCACCCTCCAGCAGGTAGGGTCCTGCCGCATGCCGGAGCATATGGCGGACGAAATGGTTCACGCCAGGCGTTCTTCGGACAGAAGAGCGGCAGCACCTGGCTCGGGTTCGCCGCGCAAGGTCGATCAGGGCGCGGCAAGGATAACAAATCCGCCCTGGCCGTCATCGAGCCGGCCCAGCGCCGGGATGGTTGTTGGACAGTCGACACGCCGTCTCTCCCGGTGTCCCCACGGACCAGGGTTCTGCAAGCGACCCCATGGCGCGAGACAATGGCCGAAGACCGGATTCAAGGGTTCGACCTGCTCCATCACCTCATTCGCCCGCAAACCCGGGCGGTTACGGAAAACGTCAGCGAGCGGCCTCGCATGGAATTTTGCCGATACCCGAGCTCAGATGCCAGAAACGCAAAACCCCGCTCAGGGCGGGGTTCGGAGAACTTTCAGTCCGGCTGAAAACCGGCTTGAAACGGATCTGGTGGCGGAGAGAGAGGGATTCGAACCCTCGATACGTTGCCGTATACACGATTTCCAGTCGTGCGCCTTCGACCACTCGGCCACCTCTCCAGCAAGCCGCGAATTGTAGACCATGCCGCCGCGCTTGTCAGCCAAAAACAGCGCTTTCCTGCGATGTATCGGCGATACCCGCGCAGCCTCAGGCGCGCATCACGGGAAATGCCAGCACCTCGTCGATGGCCGTCTGCCCGGACAGGGCCATCAGCAGACGATCCAGGCCAATGGCGATACCGGCGCAGTCGGGCAATCCGGATGCCAGGGCCGCCAGCAGGCGCTCGTCGATGTCGGGTACGGTAAGGCCAAGGGACCGGCGCATGTCCAGATCCCGTTCGAACCGCGTCCGCTGTTCTCGGGCATCGGCAAGTTCATGAAAGCCGTTGCCGAGTTCCATCCCGGCCAGAAAGATTTCCACCCGCTCCACCGTATCGGCGTCGCCGGGACAGCCGGCGGCCAGCGAGGGCATGAAGGCAGGATAGTGATGGACGCTGGTCACCCGCCCCCGGCCGAGGTGTGGCTGCACGAGATGGCTGAAGAGGAGATCCAGCCAGACACTGCGCGTCTCGCCGCAAAGGGCGCGCGCACCGACCAGACCGTGCGCATCCGCGCAAGCGGCAAACTCGTCCAGGCTGGCGGTCACGGGATCGAGACAGAGGTAGCGCCGGCAGACATCCCGGTAACGGAACCGCTCGGGCGCGTCCAGTTCGGCCTCGCCTTCGGCCAGGTGTCGCATCAGTGCCTCGACCTCGTCGATCAGGTCGAACAGGCCATGGCCGACCCGGTACCACTCCAGCAGGGTGAATTCGGGATTGTGCTGGCGGCCGCTCTCCTCGTCACGAAAGGCCTTGCAAATCTGGAAGATGGAGCCACTGCCCGCCGCGAGCAGCCGCTTCATGGCGAATTCCGGGGAAGTTTGCAGGTACAGCGGGGTACCGGCAGACTGGCCGGGCAGGTGGAAGCGGGTGACGAATCCCGTCAGGCCGGGGTCGGTGACGGTGCAGCGCCCCAGCAGGGGGGTTTCAACCTCCAGCACGCCGCGCGCCTCGAAGAAGGCGCGGATGCGGCGATTCAGGCGGGCCCGGCGCAATAGCGCCTGGCGATCGCCGCTCGGCTGCCAGGCGACGTGGCTGGCGGCTTCGTTCACGGAGCGGGCAGACCGGTCATCGGGCAGGACCGCACGACTGGCCCGCCGGCGGGGAGCCGGTCGTGCGGCCGTTACTTGACGCGGGAAACGTATTCGCCGGTTCGGGTATCGACCCGGATCACTTCCTCGCTCTGGATAAACAGCGGTACCCGCACGACGGCGCCGGTCTCCAGGGTGGCCGGCTTGCCGCCACCGCCAGAGGTATCGCCACGCACGCCGGGGTCGGTCTCGACGATCTTCAGTTCGACGAAGTTGGGCGGCATGACGCCGATCGGGGTGCCGTTGTAGAGCGTTACCTGGCAGACATCCTGTTCCTTCAGCCATTTCTGCGCATCGGCCACGGCGGCGGCATCGGCGGCGTACTGCTCGAACGTCTCGACGACCATGAAATGCCACATCTCGCCATCGTTGTAGAGATACTGCATGTCGGTATCCACCACGTCGGCGGTTTCCATGGTTTCACCCGACTTGAAGGTGCGCTCGATCACCCGGCCGGTTTTGAGGTTGCGCAGCTTGACGCGGTTGAAGGCCTGGCCCTTGCCAGGCTTGACGAATTCATTCTCGAGGATGGTGTACGGATCGCCGTCCATCATCAACTTCATGCCGTTCCTGAATTCGCTGGTGCTGACAGTCGCCATTCGTGCCTCTGTGGAGTAATGAGCTCGGGAAAAGCTCGCCATTATAATGGAACCCCTTTTGCTTATGCAGCGTTGTTCGCCCTCATGTACCCAAGCTGGCAGACGGAACTGGCCCATGCCTACACGAACCCCCGGGCGCTGCTCGAATACCTGCAACTCGATGCGACGCAATTTCCGCAGCTGGCGGCGGCAGCGGCGACCTTCCCCTTCAAGGTGACGCAAACCTATGCCGAGCAGATGCGCAAGGGCGATCCGGGCGACCCGTTGCTGCGCCAGGTGCTGCCGCTGGCGGAGGAGCTCCGCGCCGTGCCGGGCTTCGGACTCGACCCGGTTGGCGATCTCGCTGCCGCGGCGGCGCCTGGCCTGCTGCACAAATATCGCGGCCGGGCGCTGCTGGTCACCACCGGTGCCTGTGCCATCCACTGCCGCTACTGCTTCCGGCGCGACTTTCCCTACGACGAGCAGCAGCTGGCGCGGCGGCGGGAATCGGCCGCGCTGGCCGCCATTGCCGGCGATCCGGGCATCAGCGAGGTGATCCTCAGCGGCGGCGATCCCTTGACGCTCGGCGACGAACGGCTGGGGCAGCTGATCCGGGCCATCGCCGAGATCCCGCAGATCCGGCGACTGCGCCTGCATACCCGCATCCCGGTGGTGCTGCCCAGCCGGCTGACGCAGGCGTTGCTCGACAACCTGACTGAAAGCCGTCTCGGCATCGTGGTGGTCATTCACGCGAATCACCCCCGCGAGCTGGGGAGCGCAACCCGCGCCGGACTGGCGGTGCTGTCGGGCCGGGGCTTCCTGCTGCTGAACCAGTCGGTGCTGCTGCGGGGCATCAACGACGATGCCGACACCCTGGCCCAGCTGAGCGAAACCCTGGCCGACGCCGGCACCCTGCCCTACTACCTGCACCTGCTGGACCGGGCACGGGGCACCGCCCATTTCGAGGTCGAGGAAAACCGGGCGCTGGAACTGATGGAGAGCTTGCGGGCCCGCCTGCCCGGCTATCTGGTACCCCGCCTGGTGCGCGAAGTCGCCGGAGAGGCCTGCAAGCGGCCGGTTGGCTGACGTTTCGGACCGGCATGAAAAAGGGGCGTCGAGCGCCCCTTTTTCATGCCGGTCCTGGCCAGGCGGCCCGGAGTGCCTCAGCCCTCGATCTCGACCGCCTTCATGCTCAGGCGCACGCGGCCCTGGCGATCGATTTCCAGCACCTTGACCCGGACGATGTCGCCCTCGGCCAGCTTGTCGCTGACTTTCTCGACGTGCTCGTCGGAGATCTGCGAGATGTGCACCAGGCCGTCCTTGCCCGGCAGCACGGTGACGAAGGCGCCAAAATCCATCAGGCGGGCAACCTTGCCCTCGTAGATCTTGCCCACCTCGACCTCGGCGGTGATGGCCTCGATGCGTCGCCGGGCCTCGTCACCGGCCTCGCGGTCGACGGAGGCGACCTTGACCAGACCGTCATCGGTGATGTCGATGCTGGCGCCGGTTTCCTCGGTGATGGCACGGATGGTGGCGCCGCCCTTGCCGATGACGTCGCGAATCTTGCTCGGGTCGATGCTGAAGCTGATGATGCGCGGCGCGTAGTCGGACATCTCCTTGCGCGGTTCCGGCAGGGCCTCGCCCATCTTGCCGAGGATGTGCAGCCGGCCTGCCTTGGCCTGCTCCAGCGCCTTGCGCATGATCTCGGCGGTGATGCCGTCGATCTTGATGTCCATCTGCAGCGCGGTGATGCCATCGTGGGTACCGGCCACCTTGAAGTCCATGTCGCCTAGGTGGTCTTCGTCGCCCATGATGTCGGACAGCACCGCGTAGCGGTCACCCTCCTTGATCAGGCCCATGGCGATGCCAGCCACGGGCGCCAGCGTGGGCACGCCTGCGTCCATCAGGGCCAGGCTGGAGCCGCAGACCGAGGCCATCGAGCTGGAGCCATTCGACTCGGTGATCTCGGACACAACGCGGATGACATAGGGGAACTCGTCCGGATCCGGCATGACGGCCTGCACGCCGCGCTTGGCGAGACGTCCATGGCCGACCTCGCGGCGCTTGGGCGAGCCGATCATGCCGATCTCGCCAACGCAGTAGGGCGGGAAGTTGTAATGGAACAGGAAGGTTTCCTTGTACTCGCCTTCGATCGCATCGATGACCTGCGCGTCGCGCCCGGTGCCCAGGGTGGCCACCACCAGCGCCTGCGTTTCGCCGCGGGTGAACAAGGCGGAACCGTGGGTACGCGGCAATACGCCGGTACGGATGCTGATGGGACGCACGGTCGCGAGGTCGCGCCCGTCGATACGGCGGGATTCGTCCAGAATCTGGGCCCGGACGGTGTCGTATTCCAGTTCCTCGAGCACGACCTTGACCGCCTTGGCGGTATGCTGCCCTTCGGCCGTCAGAGCCTCGATGGCGCCCGCGCGGGTCTGCTTCAGCGCCTGCTGGCGGGCCTGCTTGTCGGCAATCTGGTAGGCGGCCAGGATGGCAGCACCCGCCTGTGCCTTGACCGACTCGACCAGCCCTTCATTCCGCGCCGGCGGTTGCCAATCCCAGGACGTGACGCCAACCTCGCTGGCCAGCTCGCGGATGGCGACGATGGCGGCCTGCATCTGCTCGTGACCGAAGATGACCGCACCCAGCATTTCGTCCTCGGAGAGCATGTCGGCTTCCGACTCGACCATCAGCACGGCGTTCTCGGTCCCGGCGACCACCAGGTCGAGCAGGGATTCATCCAGCTCGCTGGCGGTGGGATTGAGCACGTAGCGCTCGTCGATGAACGCCACCCGTGCCGCGCCGATCGGCCCCTTGAAGGGGATGCCGGAAAGCGTCAGCGCCGCGGAGGCACCGAGCATGGCCGGTACGTCGGGGTCGATTTCCGGGTTCAGGGACAGCACCGTGGCGGTGATCTGCACCTCGTTGGTGAAGCCCTCCGGGAACAGCGGGCGCACCGGCCGGTCGATCAGGCGCGCCGTCAGCGTCTCCTTCTCGGAAGGACGACCTTCGCGCTTGAAGAATCCGCCCGGAATCTTGCCGGCTGCGTAGGCCTTCTCCTGGTAATCGACCCGCAAGGGGAAGAAATCGATGTCGGGGGAAGCTTCCTTCTTGCCGACCGCCGTCACCAGCACCACGGTGCCGGCCATGTCGACCATTACCGCCGCATCGGCCTGTCGCGCGATTTCGCCTGTTTCCAGGGTGACCAGATGCGCGCCGTACTGGAATTGTTTCCGGATGGGATTCACAACATTAACCTTCGAAATTCGGATTAGCGACGCAGGCCCAGTCTTTCGATCAGGTTCTTGTAACGGTCGACATCCTTGCGCTTGAGGTAATCCAGCAGCTTGCGGCGCTGGTTCACCAGACGCAGCAGGCCACGGCGCGAATGGTGATCCTTCTTGTTCTGGACGAAGTGCGGGGTCAGATGATTGATGCGCGCGGTCAGCAGGGCAACCTGGACTTCCGGCGACCCGGTATCGTTGGCGGCGCGCTGGTAGTCCTTGACGACAGCGCTTTTCTCGGTGGCGGTATAAGGCATGTTCGGCTCCTAAAAATCTCGGCTTTTCATGAAACAGGGCATTCTATCGTTTCAGGCTCGGATTGATCAATCCAAGGCCTTGGACAGGCCGGTCCCGCGGCCTGGATCACCGGCTGGCGCCCGCCCGGCCGGACCATAATTCATCATGCGCCGCGGACCGACGCGGCCGTCGTCGAGGATCTCCCCCAGCCCCAGGAAACCCGAGTCATGGCCGTAGAGGCGAACCCAGCCCCGGGTCGGTGCCTGCGGCACGAACAGGGGGTTGCCCTGCCGGGCGAACCGGCTCATCGTCTCGTTCAGCCCGATTGCCGGCAGGTGGTCGACCAGCGTATCCAGCGGCAGCAGCCGGGCATCGCGGGCCTCCGGCGCCTCGGCCTCCAGTTGTTCCACCGTACAGGCGGCATCGACACTCAGGGTGCCCACGGCGGTCCGGCGCAACATTTCGACATGGCCGCCGCAACCAAGCGCGCGACCGATATCCTCGGCCAGGGTACGGATATAGGTGCCCTTGGAGCAGTGGACGTCCAGGCTCAGGGAAGCCGCGTCAAAGTCCAGCAGGTTCAGGGCATGGATGGTGATGGGGCGCGGCGGCCGCTCGACCTCCAGCCCCCGGCGGGCCAGATCGTAGAGCCGCTTGCCCTCATGCTTGAGGGCGGAATACATGGGCGGTACCTGCTGGCTGTCGCCGCGGAAACCGGCCAGAACGGTCTCGATCAGGGCCTCCGACAGGGGTGGTACCGGCTGGGTGCGGATCGCGGCCCCCTCGCTGTCGGCCGTATCCGTCTCCACCCCCAGCCGGATCCGCACTGCATAGCGCTTGTCGGTGTTGAGCAGGTAGCCGGACAGCTTGGTCGCCTCGCCAAGACAGATCGGCAACAGGCCGCTGGCAAGCGGGTCAAGGCTGCCCGTATGCCCGGCCTTCTGCGCCCGGAACAGGCGCCGGACCTTCTGCAACGATGCATTCGAGGAATAGCCGCTGGCCTTGTCGAGCAGGAAGAGGCCATGAACGGGCCGCCACTCCGGTCGCGTCCGTGCGGTCATTCGCCGGTGCCATCCCGGTCATCGGCGTCCCGTTCGTGCGACAAGGCCTGCAACAGCGTGTCCATCCGCATGCCGCGATCGAGCGAGTCGTCGTGAACGAAGCGCAGTTCCGGCAGCACGCGGATGCGGATACGCTTGCCCAGCTCGCGGCGCAGCTCCGGCACGAACTCGGCGAGCCGCTTGACGGCCTGCGCCGGCGTCACGGCGGCGGCCAGAAACGTCACATAGAGCTTGGCCACGGCCAGATCCCGGCTCAGCTCGACATCGCTGAGGGTGATCATGCCCAGCGCCGGATCCTTGACCTGGGTCCGGATCAGGTCGGCCATTTCCCGCTGGATCTGCGACGCCACCCGGTCGCTGCGGCTGAACTCCCTGGGCATCAGTGCGGAACCTGGACCTTCTCGAACACCTCGATCTGGTCGCCGACCTTGATGTCGTTGTAGTTCTTGACACCCATGCCACATTCCATGCCGGCCTTCACTTCGGACACGTCATCCTTGAAGCGCCGCAGCGAGTCGAGCTGCCCTTCGAAGATGACGACGTTGTCGCGCAGCACGCGGATCGGCAGGTTGCGCTTGACGAAGCCCTCCGTGACCATGCAGCCGGCGATGGCACCGAACTTGGGATGCCGGAACACGTCGCGAACCTCGGCATTGCCGACGATCTGCTCGCGGAACTCCGGCTCCAGCATGCCCTTGAGCGACTTTTTGATCTCGTCGATCGCCTCGTAGATGATGCTGTAGTAGTGGAGATCGACGCCGCGCTCCTCGATCAGCTTGCGGGCACCGGCGTCGGCGCGCACATTGAAGCCGATGATGATGGCATTGGAGGCCAGCGCCAGGTTGGCGTCGGACTCGCTGATGCCGCCGACGCCGCCGCCGATCACCTTGACCTTGACCTTGTCGGTGGACAGGTCGGTCAGCGAGCCGCGCAGGGCCTCGAGGCTGCCCTGGACATCCGCCTTGATGATGATGTTGAGGTCGACGCTTCCGGCACTGCTCTCCATGCGGGCAAAGATGTTGTCCAGCTTCAGGGCCTGCTGCTCGGCCAGCTTGCTGGTGCGCAGCTTCTCCTCGCGCTGCATGGCGATTTCACGGGCCTTGCGCTCGTCGCTGACGACGATGAACTCGTCGCCGGCATTGGGCGCGCCGGACAGCCCCAGCACCTCGACCGGAGAGGAAGGCCCGCCCTCCTTCAGCGGCTTGCCGTTCTCGTTGAACATGGCGCGGACACGGCCGAACTCCATGCCGCAGAGGATGAAATCCCCCTTCTTGAGGCGTCCCTGCTGGATCAGGATGTCGGCCACCGGGCCACGGCCCTTCTCCAGCTTCGACTCCAGCACCACGCCGGTCGCCGGAATGTCGTGCGCCGCCTTGAGCTCCAGCACCTCCGCCTGCAGGAGGATGGCGTCGAGCAGGTTGTCGATGCCCTGCCCGGTCTTGGCCGACACGGGGATGAACTGCGTGTCGCCGCCCCACTCCTCGGGGATGACGTTGAAGGTGGTCAGTTCATGCTTGACCTTCTCGGGGTCGGCCTCCGGCTTGTCGATCTTGTTCACCGCCACCACGATCGGCACATTGGCCGCCCGCGAATGATCGATGGCCTCGCGGGTCTGCGGCATCACGCCGTCGTCGGCCGCCACCACCAGCACGACGATGTCGGTGGCCTGGGCGCCGCGGGCGCGCATGGCCGTGAAGGCGGCATGGCCGGGCGTATCGAGGAAGGTGATGGTGCCGTGATCGGTCTTCACCTGGTAGGCACCGATATGCTGGGTGATGCCGCCCGCCTCGCCGGCGGCGACGCGGCTCTTGCGGATGTAGTCCAGCAGCGAGGTCTTGCCGTGATCGACATGGCCCATGATGGTGACCACAGGCGCGCGCGGCGCCTTTTCCGCCTGGGAGGCCAGGCTGAGGGTGGCCTCGATCTCCGCCTCGAGCACATTCTCGACCTGCAGTACGGCGGTATGGCCCATCTCCTCCACCACCAGCACGGCCGTGTCCTGGTCCAGCATCTGGTTGATGGTCGCCATGACGCCCATCTTCATGAGGGTCTTGATAACCTCGGTCGCCTTGACCGACATGCGCTGCGCCAGATCGGACACGGAGATGGACGCCGGCACGCTGACCTCGCGCACCATCGGCCCGGTGGGCCTCTCGAAGCCATGACGCGCCTCCGGCATCACCGGCGCCCTGCCGCTCCTGAGCTTCTTCTTGACCTTGGGCTTGCCGCGCATGCCGTCGAGCGCCAGGCTCTCGCCCGACTTTTCGCGCTCGCGCTTCTTGCCGCGCCGGTCATCGTCATCGACCGCGCGGGCCGGCTCCCGAGGGGCGGCGGGGGCCGGTGCCTTGGGCTTCTCGGTGACGACGGGCGGCGGTTCGGCCGGCAGCGCCTCGATCACGGGTTCCTCGCTCGCCGTCGCTTCCAGTTCGGTGCGGCGCCGCTCTTCCTCCTGGCGGCGGGCGGCCTCCTGTTCGGCGGCAATGCGCTCCATTTCCTCGCGACGCAGACGCTCCAGCTCTTCGGCCTTGCGGCGCTCATCCTCCTGGCGGGCCAGGCGTTGCGCCTCGACCTCGGCCAGGCGGCGCTGCTGATCTTCCAGGGCCTGGCGGGCCTGCTCCACCTCGTGGCGCTGCTCGCTGACTTCCGGGAGTTCGCTGCGCTTGACATAGGTGCGCTTCTTGCGAACCTCGACGCTGATGGTCTTGGCGGCCTTGCCGGGCGCCTTGCCCTGCTTGAGTTCGCTGACCGTGCGCCGCTGCAGGGTGACACGCTTGGGATTGGTGAGGTCCTCGGCCTGGGCCTTGCCGTGACTCTGCCGGAGAAAGGTCAGAAACTTGAGTTTTTCGGCGTCCGTCAGCTGCTCGTCGGCGCCGCTCTTCTGCAGCCCTGCCTCGCTCAGCTGGGAAAGCAGTCGCTCCAGCGGAATGCCAACGACCTCGGCGAGTTGTCGTACTGTTAAATCACTCATAACTTAAGCCTCATCGCATCCGAATTCGTTAACTTTCCGCGAACCAAGGCCGGCGTGCCGCCATGATCAGGGCGCCGGCCCGCGCCTCATCCATCCCATCGATATCCAGCAGCTCGTCGATCGACAGCTCGGCCAGATCCTCCATGGTCTTGACACCTCTCGCCGCCAGTTGGTGCGCCGTGGCGCGGTCCATGCCCTCCATGTTGAGCAGCTCATCGGCCGGCGGGGCGGTCTCCAGCTGCTCTTCCGTGGCGATGGCCCTGATCAGCAGGGAGTCGCGGGCACGGTTGCGCAACTCCTCGACCAGACCCTCGTCGAATTCCTCGATTTCCAGCAGCTCCTTGGCGGGCACGTAGGCCAGCTCCTCGACGGTGGAGAATCCCTCGCGGACCAGCACCTCGGCCACGCTTTCGTCGACATCCAGCTGCTCGACAAAGCCCTGCACCAGCGCTTCGGTTTCCTGCTCGCTCTTCTCCTCCGCCTGGGTCTCGCTCATCACGTTAAGGGTCCAGCCGGTCAGCTCGGAGGCGAGCCGGACGTTCTGGCCGCCGCGGCCGATGGCCATGGAAAGGTTTTCATCAGCCACGGCAATATCCATGGAGTGCCGGTCCTCGTCCACCACGATGGACACGATCTCGGCCGGCGACATGGCGTTGACGACAAACTGGGCCTCGTTTTCGTTCCAGAGGATGATGTCGACGCGCTCGCCGGCCAGTTCGTTGGAGACCGCCTGCACCCGCGAGCCGCGCATGCCGACACAGGCACCCACCGGGTCGAGCCGGGGATCGCGGCTGCGGACGGCGATCTTGGCGCGCACCCCGGGATCGCGCGCGGCGCCCATGATCTCGATGATGCCCTCGCCGACCTCGGGCACCTCCAGCCGGAACAGCGCGATGATGAGATCCGGCGAAGTACGCGACACGAACAGCTGCGGCCCGCGGACCTCCTGCCTGACATCCTTGAGATAGCCGCGCAACCGGTCGCCGGCACGCACCGCCTCGCGGGGGATCATTTCCTCGCGGGGAATGAAGGCCTCGACATTGTTGCCGAGGTCCAGGAACACATTGCCACGCTCGACCCGCTTGATGATGCCGGTGACCAGCTCGCCGACCCGGTCCTTGTAGGCTTCGACGACCTTGCGGCGCTCGGCGTCGCGCACCCGCTGCACGATGACCTGCTTGGCGGTCTGCGCCTCGATGCGGCCGAAGCCCACCGATTCCATCGGCTCGACCACGTATTCACCCACCGCGATGCCGGGCGAGCGCTGCTGCGCAGCCTCCAGCGTCAGCTGCAGCTCGGGATTGAAATCCTCGGCAGCCTCGGACTCCACCACCCGCCAGCGACGGAAGGTTTCGTAGTCGCCGGTCTTGCGGTCGATGCTGACGCTGGCGTCGATACGACCCTCGTGGCTCTTGATGGTCGCCATGCGCAACGCATCCTCGATGGCGGCGAAGACGATTTCTTTATCGATGTCCTTCTCGTGGGAGAAGGCATCAACCACTAGGAGGATTTCTTTGTTCGCCATGGCGTCATCCCTTCAATAGTCAAATTCCGGAAACTTTCAGTGATCGAAGGCCGGCACCAACCGCGCCTTCTCAATGGATTCATAGGGGATGCGGATCAATTTGTCCTCATCCTGCAGCAGGATTTCGTCGCCTTCGACGCCCTGCAGCCGCGCCTTGAAGCGCCGGCGGCCCTCCAGGGGGCGATTGAGCTGCAACCGCACCACCTCGCCCGCGAACCGCTCGAAATGCGCCCGCGTGAACAGCGGCCGATCCATGCCCGGAGAGGAAACCTCGAGCTGATAGCGGCCGGGAATGGGATCCTCCACATCCAGCACGCCACTGAGCTGATAGCTCACCGCCGAGCAATCGTCGAGCGTGATGCCCTCGAGGCGGTCGATATAGACACGCAGGGTGCGCTGATGCCCATCGAACTCGACGCCGACCAGCTCGTAGCCCATGCCCTGCACCACGGGGTCCAACAACTCCACCAGACCATCGCGCGCCTTCAACCCGCACCTCACAAAGGCCAAAACAAAAAATGGGCACTAGGCCCACCATCGCAATCAACAGTGCTCAGAAACCAAAAACGCCCCGGAGGGGCGAATCCTGATGGAAGCCCGTGCGCTACCGGGAGGCAGCTCAGACAACCATAAAACCTTGATCATAATAGCATGATTGTTCGTCCATGCGATAC
>NZ_BAAHXD010000040.1:0-33585 GCF_054657115.1 Methyloparacoccus murrellii
GTGCTGCCTATGAAGCCCGCCGTTGAGCGAGGGCTGCAATTCAATTTTGTCGGAGCACATTTGCCCAGATCACCATCTAGTCGCTCAGCACCGCGCTGCCGTGCAGCTGCCGCCAGTAGAGCATCTCCGCTTCCTCCCCGCCACGCGCCCGGCATCTAGCCGCCCTCTGCGCGTAGAAGGGCACGGATGAGAGCCGCTCTTTTAACCGTAGCGCTGCCCGCTCGCGCCGGGCTTTCTCCTTGGCGGATATTAAACCTCGGCGGCGCGGTGCGTTCGAAATCGTCATGGACTTGTCCTGGTGTGGGGCGGGGTCAAGGCCACCATGTGTTTACTGTAAGTTATCCAAAGCTGATAATTATCCGATACAGATAAGAAAGGATACATCATGACGCCTGAGGCCGTTTTCCACCGCCCCCAGTACGCCGCTGACATGGCTCAGCAGCTGTTGAAGCCCAGCGCATTGCAGATGCAGGTGCGATCCGGGGTGTTTCTGTCTGGCATCCGCCGCATCGGGAAAACCACGTTTCTTCGGCAGGACTTGATTCCGGCGCTGGAGTCGATGGGTGCCTTGGTGATCTACGTAGACCTTTGGGCAGATCGCAGCAAAAGCTCTGCCTCGCTCGTGCATGAAGCCGTCAAGGCAACGCTGTCGACGTTGACGACGCCCGGCACCGGGTTATGGGAGCGATTCAAGGGCATGAGCATCGGCGCGGCGGGCCTTTCCTTTGGATTTCAGCTGGATGCCGTGGGCAAGCCCGGTGGTGCCACATTGGGGGATGTGCTTACCGAGCTGGTGGACAAGGTAAAGACCGACGTAGTGCTGATCATTGACGAGGTGCAGCACGCGCTGGCTGGCGAGGACGGGAGCAACCTGCTGTTTGCATTGAAGGCGGCCCGTGACGCCGTGAACACCCGCCCAGGCACGCCAGGCTACCTGCTGGTGCTGGGTACCGGCTCGCACAAGTCGCTGGTGGCAGACATGGCCACCCGCCGGTCCAAGCCGTTCGCGGGTGCGGTATCCACCGGGTATGAGCCTTTAGGCTCGGACTTTGTCCGCTGGAAAAGGGCGCAACTGGAGCAGAGCGAGGGCATCAAGCTCCCATCCCAGGACGTGATGGTTGAGGGATTCCTGGCGGTTGGCCAGCGCCCCGAGGAGTTGCAGCGCGCGCTAGTCCTGTTGCAATCACGACCAGAGGCGCCCGACGTAGCTTTCCCCATCATTTGCTCAACCCTGGCGTCAACGGCCGCAGAGGTGGAAATCGCGACCATCGAGGCACTGGGTGACTTGGCCTCAGCCATCTTTGACCGGATTGCTTCCGGTAAAGAGGATGGTGAGTCCAAACTGTTTTCCACGGACGCCATCAACAGTTACTCAGAGCAGATCGGCATGCCGGTTGACACGCCGCAAGTTCAGAACATGGTCGATCGCATGATCGCGGCGGATGTGATCGTGCGCCCGTCTTATGGCGTTTACGTCGTGGCGGACCCTTTCGTCCGGCAAGCATGGCGACAGCAAAAGGCGATGCGAGTACCAGGCCCCGCGCCGCAGGCTGGGTCTGGGGATGGGAGTTCAAATTGGTGAACCTGCGCGATGTCGGCCAGATTTGAGAAAGCCGCCCAAGCTCACCCGCTGGAGCTTTACCCCCGAGGTTTTCAGTCTTGCGGTACGCGCCCCACGCTGAATGCCCGCCTGACGCCATCAGGCTCGAATCCCGCCAGCTCGCAGACCGCCAAGAAGTCGCGGGTGGTAAGCCACCACGCGACCTTCTCCCGCTCCTTCCCGCCGGCCCGGTAGTCCAGCAGGGCGCGGTGCAGCACGGCGGTCCAGAGCGCCAGCAGGGGGCGTGGGTTGCCGACCAGGACGGGATCAAGGGAGGATGTTGCCATGCGCGGTATCCATGCAGAGGTCAGTAAAAAACCCCGGTGGCGGGCGCCGACCGGGGTTCCGGGCAGGTTGCCGGGTGTGGGCTACCGCCACAGGGCGCGGTAATCGCGCTGGCCATTGGCGTCTGTTGTGGCGCTTGGCTGCGGCTGCTTCCGGGCAAGGATCGCGCGCGCCTGCTCCGGGGTGGCATGTTCCGCCGCCGTCATGAGCAGGAAAGCCGCCTGCCTGGATTGCCCCCGGCCAGCCTGCCGCAATTGCTCCAGGGCGGCCATGGCGGCGCTGTAGGTCTCCTCGTCCCGCATGGCCCGGGCCATCAGCTGTTCAGCCACTGGTCGGCCTGCTCGGGGCTCATCCGCGCCAGCGCCTGTTCCAGCGCCAGGCCCTTAAGCCCCTCCAGGTCCGCCGGAGCAGCGCCCCGGGATCCCGCGCCGGGCCGATGGTCGTCCCGGGTGGCGGGATGCTTGCCGTGCCTGGCGGCCACCATGTTCAGCGCCTCTCTCAGGAACCACGCGGCATCGCGATGGTTGTTGGCTGGGTCCGCCCCCAGATATTTCACAGCCCGGTCCCACTGGGCCTCCAGCTCGCTGCCCGGCTTGAGATCAAGCCCCAGCCGCCCGGCTTCGCGCCGCGTTTCCTCGATCTGCCGCCGCCAATCCTTCTGCCGCGCCTCGCCGGCCATCCTGTGCACCAGGCCGGCCTCGGCCCGCTCGGCGTTCAGGTCCAGCAGCGCCGCATCGATCTCGCGCAGCTTGGCGCGGTGCTCGGCATAGGTCAGCTCGCTGTCGCCCGCCTCGTAGGCCGACTCCAGAGCGTCCTTGGCCGCGACCAGCTCCGTGATGGCCTGTCCCAGTACCGCCGGCGTGGCGGTCGACTCGGCCAGCCGCAAAAGCGTGGCGTTCTCGATTTCCTCCACAATGACCGGCTCGGCGTCATGGGTTGGGCTGCCGGTGGCTGTACCCGCTCCAACCTCGTCATCCTCCAGCGCGGCCCGCTCGGTGGCGCTGAGGTAGTGTTCCAGCTCGATGCCCATAGGGTTCTCCTGATTATTCGATAAAAACAAAGCCGCGCCAGCCCTGCGGGAGGGATGCCATGACGCGGCCGATAAAGGCCTGCTCGCCTTCCTCAGGCTGCCGCGAATACGCCCGGTCAGCGCTGGCCGAGGTGGGTAGCGCACCTTCCGGGTCGACGAAGATCACCGCAACGTGTTGCCGCCCCTTCATGCCCGCCAGCCATTCCAGGCCATCCAGCCGCCGCCGGACCGTCGCCAGCCGGGTGCTGCTCACGCGGGGTTCAGCTCGTGCCAGCGGCGCAGCTTCGCGGTCATCTGCACCCGCCGGGGACAATCGTGCCGCGGGATGGCCGCCGCGAAGGCCTCTGGATCAAAGTCCGGCGGGAATTCGAGCTCCAGCGGCTGCTTCACCTCCGGCACCCGGGTCTGTTCCAGGAAAGCGGCGGTGGTCGGCTTCACCTCCTTGATCGCGGCAGGACGGTGACCGGTCAGCGTCTCCAGCCGGTCCTCGATGCTGAGGAGGCTTCTGGCCGCCACCAGCACCCGCCGGCCGGCCAGGTCGCACTCGATGAAGTGGAGCCCCGGCAGGCAGGCGATCAGGGCGTGCGCCAGTTTCAGCGGATGGACGGAATCCAGCGTGGCCGACACCCTGTGCGGCCAGCTCCAGGGCTCAAGTTCGTAGATCGTTTGGCAGTCCAGCACCGCCAGGCCCGCGTAGGCCAGGCACTGCTGAACGTGGTTCAGGTACTTTTTCATGAATCAGAATCTCCTGATGCGTGTTCGATGATGTGCCCCCGACTCTCCAGGGCATCCAGTCGAGCCAGGATGGCCGGGAGTTCGGAGAGGGTGGAGACCGTGCCGATGATGTCCACCAGCAGCTTGCCGTTGACCGGATCAACCTCCCCTCTGGCGATGGCGCCCAGCACCGCCGCGGCCTGCTCATGGGCCGTGGCGTGTGTGGGGATGTCAACGTGGATGGGCTCGGCGGACGGCCGAAGCGGCGGCGCGATCCGCTCGAGGCAAAGCTTCAGCGCCTGGGGATCGCCTGCCAGGGCGGACCTCAGGACGATTTTGACCAGTTCGTCGCCGTGCTCCTGGATTGCCCGCCGGAACTTGCCCCGCTTGTCGGGCGAGCCGGGCGGCCGGCCTTTTGGATTGCCGCTCTGGCCGGGCTTCCACTGGCCTGGGCTGCGGGGTTCGTGATCGCTCATGTCGCCTCCTGCTTATTTCAGAATTCCCTACTGGACCCGTGTCGCCATTGTTGCCGGCTCAATGCCCAGTCCGTCCATAAACCCGACCACCGAGGCCAGCTCGACGCCCATGGCCGCCGCGATGTCCGTGACCGCGTAGACCGGCCGGCCGGCCGAGTCCAGTCCGCAAGGTTCAGGTACCTTGAGGCCCGCCTCGGCCAGCCTGCGCTTGGCCCCTTCAATGAACCAGGCGGGCGCATGGTCGAAGGCCTCATTGAGCGCCTGCCCGGCCTCGCGGGTATCGCCCTGCCCGGCTTCGGCCAGCGCCGCGTACCGCTGCATGGCCGCCTCGAACTTTGTGATGTCAGGCATGAAAATCTCCGTCCCGGGCGGCGTCGACCATCGCCTTCCAGACACAGACCACGCCACCACGAGCGGCCTCATGGCCGGCCTGGATCATCGCCAGCGTCGGGGTTTTCGGCACCAGCTTCCAGCCGGGCGGCGCCAGCCACAGACTGCGCAGCAGCCTTGTCAGCATGACGCGTCCCTCCCGCCCCAGGCCGCCAGCAGCAAGGCCTCGGCCCGGTCATGGTCCTTCTTGCGGGCCAGCCGGTCGGCCACGGCGGGGAACAGCTCAAGGGCACGTGCCCTGCTCAGGTCCTTGTCGGCCCCCAGCCCCATTGCCCGTTTCCAGACAGCCGGGGCCACTGTCGTCACCGGAACGCGCAGAGCGCCCAGCACGCCCGCGATGGCACCGGAGGTGTACCCGAACGAGAACGCCCCGGAGGGGGCCTCTCCTGGGCGTGCAGCCACCTTCTCGATGACCGCCATCCGCACGGCGTCCGCGAACGGCGCCAGCAGCTCGGCCAGGCTGGCCGCGTCGATGCGATGCTTGATCCGGGCAGTGCTGAACTGGACGGTGGGCAGGTCATCGAGAAGCCGGACCTCCCGCCCCTCGATGATGGCCACCGCGCCGTGCAAGCCGGGGTCGATGCCCAATGTCAGGTTTCGCGACATGGCGGCACCTCCTCGTCCAGGCCGGACTCCCACAGCAGGAAGCGACGCAGGCAGGCCCCAGCTCGGGACTTGCCTCTGTCGCCGACCTCAAGCCGGGCCAGGTAGCGGTCGATGCGATGGTCGATCGCCAGCCGCACCAGGTGGCGCTCCGCGTCCTTGCGAATCGGGAAGGTGGCCCCGTCCGGCGTCTGGCACACGGCCACCTCGGCAATCTCGAAGTTGCTCATGCGTCCTCCCGGACCGTGTCCAGCAACCGGACGGGAACGCCCAGGACGGCCAGCTCATCGATGAACCGCTGGCACTCGACCGCGTCCCGCACCCACGTCTTGCGCAGCGCCTCGTGCTGGGCCAGCAGCTCGGCCAACACATCGGCGCGTCGGCTCGACTCGCTCTTGAGCCACCCGGCCAGTGCCGCGATCAGCTGATAGGCGTCAACGAGGCTCAGCTGCACGAAGCCGGGTTCATCTGGCCCCAGCTCGGTGCCGAGACCCTGCGTCAGCTGGAGCATCCGCCCGGCGGGTCCGACAAATTCCGTGAGGGCCAGATCCCGGTCGCTGAACCGCCCGGTGTCGAGGATGGTCGCGATGGTCGTACTCATGCCGCCACCCCGCTGTTGACGGAGAACAGCCGGTGATACACGGCGCGCGCCGCCTCAACGTCGCCAGCACAGTAGGCCTGGACAGCCTCGATCTCCCCGCGCTCCCAGAACTGCCAGGCGTTTGTGCCGCTGATCTCGCCCGCCTTCGGCGACGGGATGCCCAGGGTGCGGCAGAGCCGATCCAGCGAGATGCGGTCCCGGTACCCTGCCCATGCTTCCATCGTGCAGTAGTGGGTCTTGCCGTGCCGCGCCTCGGTCGGGCTCGGCAACTTGAAGGGCAGCGAGAGTCCGTGGATTACCGCCCGCTTCCACAGCCAGGCCAGGTCGAACGCCGCGTTGTGGGCGATCCACCACGGGTCCGGCCGGAACATGCGCTCCCCGTCGGTCGGGCTTTCCAGGCCGGCATCCTCCAGCGCGTCGTTGATGTAGCCGATGGCCGCCCGCAACAGGCCGGCGTCGGTGGCCTCTGACGGATCGCGAACCAGCACCTGGACCGGGTCATCCTCGACGGCGATGCCGACGGCGATCAGCTCGCCCAGCTCCGGCTGGAGGGCAGTCCTGCCGATGGCCTCCGCCGCGGCCTCCTCGCCCTTGGTCTCCATCCATTGCGCGATGGATTCAGGTTTCGAGTAGTTTGCCGGCGGTTTGATGTTCGCCCGAATCTCCGCGATGACTGCGGGATCGCGCGTCGGCATGGTTTCCACGTCAATGAAGATGCGCATCTGATCCACCCCCCTCAAAACGGAATCTCATCATCGAAATCCACCCCGGCCCCCACTGGTTCTGTCGTGGGGTCAGGTGCGGCGGGATGGCCGTTGAACCAAGCTTTGCCCTCGGGGGATTCGAGAATGGTTTCCTGCATTTTCTGGGAAAGCTGTTCCCAGACATTATTGTCCGGATTGGACAGATCGAATACCTGAATGCCGTTGACCGCTTCCGGTTTGGGCATGCCTTTTGGCAAAGGCATCAGGCTGGCGAGATTCGCATAGGTATTACCGTCGCGGGTCTCGTGAACCACGTTCGCGAGACCATACACGCCGACGACCGTCTTGAGATCGAAGCGTTTGAGCTCCTCGGCGGTGAAGTCGCGCCCGCGCCAGCTCTTGAGCAGGGCGCGTAGCGTGGCCTTTTCGCCAAGGCTGGCCGTGAGGCGGCGGGTGATGGAAAAGGGCCGGCCGTCGGACGTGCGTTCGTCGCCCAACAGTTCCCAGGCGAGGGAGATTTTCGGTTGGCGGGTTTCTTTTCCCTGCCAGTTGGAGGTCTGCGTACCGAGATCGATCAGGCGGTAGCAGCGGGCAACATGAACGCCAGCGGGAGGCAGTTCAAAAGAACCGCCGGAATCGGAAACTGAGAGGCCCATAACGGAAACTCCTTAAATCGCTGAAACAGATAAAGCATGATGATATTGGACGGTCTGGTTACGGTATTCATGGGTGTGACACCTGCTTGGATAGGTTGAGTGGATATTATAAGGGATTGCTGGCAGATAATGGCGCTATTCGCAAGCGCTATTCCGAAAAAGGGGGTCCCGGTGGACCTGGAGCGGGACCCGAACCGGTAGCCTCCCGCGGCCGCCACGGGCAAAGGTGCTGATCGGTGGCCCACCAGCCGCCGACCGCGTTGCCGGCATCGACGCCCGTCGCGCAGGACAGGGCCGCGGGATGCGGGTGCGGCCTTGCGTGCCGGCAACTGGTACAGGCGACTGGGGTGAGTTTGGCCCGGAAATGCTCCGTGAGCGCCGGCCAGTGCCCGGGCGGATGCTCGGCCAGGTCGGCCAGCATCGCCTCCTGGCTGGTCTCTGAGTCGCCGTAAAGGCGGCAGACCGCCAGGGCGGCGCTGACCAGCTCCGGCGGCAGGGCTTGCGGGGCGTTCGCAGCGGGGCCGGCGGCCAGCAGCTCCGCCACGATCTCATCCCGGTACTGGGTCAGGTAGCTGCGGTGGAGCCGGCTCAGCTTCGAGAAGGGCGAGACCACCAGCCGGCCAGCCTCGACCCGGAGGTCGAAGCCGGCGGCCCGGATGCGCTCTGCGGGGGTCACTCGATCACCCCCTCATCAGCAAAGGGAGCGCCCGGTTTTGGCGCGAAGGGGACGATTTTCCGAACATCCTGAGAAAAGCGCTCTCTTCGCTCCCTTCGCAATCCGGAAACGCTGGAAGCCGCGTCACCCGTGGCCTCCGTCGAAGGGAGCGGGGTGGCGTCAAGATCGCGAAGGGTGCGCTCGCTGGAGGCCTCGCCAGCCGTGGGTTTCAGCGAAGGGTGCGAAGGGCGCACCCCATTTTGGCCTTGGTAGCTGGCGCTCCCTTCGTCGCTGTCATCGGCCGGGTTGTTGAACGATCCTTCGGGCATCGCCCATGCCCAGGGGCCATTGAAGGCGTGCTTGCCCGAAGTGACCCCGAGCCTGGCTTTCGCCCGCTTGATCTGGTCCTTGCTGTAACCGTCATCACGACCGGCGGCGAACACCTCCTTGGCGGTCTTGGGTCCGCTGGCGAGAAAGTCCCGCAGCCAGATGGCGCACTCAGGCGCTTCCGGCTCGTCGTCGCCGTTGTCCTCCTCCGGCGGCAGCGCCTCGGCCCTGACCAGCAGCTCCCTGGCAGTGCCATCGACCGCCTCCCCCCAGACCAGCCGCGAGGCGAACACCCCGGCATGGTGCTCCAGCTCGACTTGTTCCAGGTCGTAGCGGAAGCCACCGGAGTCCGGCCCAATGTTGCTCTTCGCGCGGCAGAACAGCCGCGAGCCGCCGCCCTGATCGTGGGCCGGCATCTTCACGCCCACGAACGTGACGCGTGCCAAGGCACCGAAAGCGATGCTGCCGTTGAACCGTTCCACCGGATCGCGGCCGCTGGTGCCCTTGGTGAAATGGCTGATGCCGAGCACGGCGCAGTTGAGCTTGGCCGCCAGCGTCACCAGGGGCTGCAGGCCGCGCCTCACTTCCGCATTCTTGTGTGAGTCGCCCGCGATGGCCGACACGATGGGATCCACGATCAGCAGCTTCACCCCACCAATCTTGGTCGCCGCCCGGGTCAGCGCGTCCATGTGCCGGGCCGGATCGAAGGCAAGTTCCTCGTCGCCGTCCCGCACATCGCCTACGAAGTAGATGCGACGCATGTCGGCCCCACAGGCCAGCAGGCGGGGTGCGAGGGTGTCCTTGGGGTCATCCTCGCCCGACCATATCAACGCGTTGCCAGCCTCCGCCCGGGTGCCATCCGGCCAGCGTCCGCCAGAGGACAACGTGGCGCACAGTGCGGCAGCGATGGTGGTCTTGCCGGTGCCGGGCGGCCCAGCGAGGATCTCCAGCTTGCCGGCCGCCAGCCACTCGAACCATAGCCACTCAATGGGCTCCGGCGTGACGGTCGCGCCGCAGATCAGATCCACCGCCGGCAGCTCGCCGGACAGCTGCTCGCCCGCTCGCGCCCGGTAATCGTCAATGCCCGGCATGGCGCACCTCCGCGATTTCGTCGGCCAGGTGGCTCGCCAGTTTGGCAATGCTGGTGGCGTCCGCCGGACTGAAGACCACGCCCGCTGCCAGGTCGCCGAAGGCCAGCGAACAGGCCCGCAGGTCGTGCTCGATGCCCTCGAAGAAGTCCCGCCAGGGAACGCGCGGCACACGTCCGCGGCCGATCAGCCCGCCACGCGGCGATTGATGCGGATAGGTGATGGCGCGGTCGGGAAACAGGTCGGCCAGCTCAAGGCCCAGCGCACCCACTACCTCGGCAGCGCTGCAGCCGCTGAAACAGTGGACCAACACCCGTCTGTCGTCTCCTTCGCGAATGGACAGGCCACGGGAACGGTCGCCATGCTGGTGGGCGGCGGTGGGGCAGCTCGCCAGCCAGGTGCCCGGGCCGGTCGGCTTCACGCGGTCCAGGCGATTCAGCAGGCGGTCGATAGGTTCACTCGCCATAGACGCCCCCGGCGCGGCACAGAAGTTCGCCGGCAGCACCGCAAGCATAGGACGCGGAATCAACGGCCACGCCGGCCACGTGTTCGATCTCCAGCAGTGCGGAAATCGCGTCATCAAGGTCGTCGATCTCGCCGGCAGCATCGGCGATCCGGACGATGGCACGCACGAGCATTTCCGCACGCCGGCAATCGACCACGATGCGGTGCAGGGTTTCGCAAGAGGGGGCAGCCCCGGCCTGGGCTTTGCCAATGGCCAGGGCCTGCGCCGCGACCTGGCGCAGCATCTCGTTCAGGTCGTCCCTGGTGATCGTGATCTCGTCGCCGGCTTTGTCCAGGCCAGAGACGGCCATGAACTCGGCGGCGATGTGATGGGGGTTGGCGGGGTTGGCGGCGCGGATTGCGCCCGTGGGGGTGTCGTGAGACATGATGGACTCCTTGGCTGTTGAGGAATCCGCCACGATGCTTGCTACGGCATTGGGTGGCGGACTGGCGTGGGGGTAGCAAACCGGGCCAAGGTCCGGCCATCCCGAAGGATGCCCCACGCCAGCCGCCATAGAGGAACGACGGGCATGAAAAAGCGCCTTCGATATGGCGCTTGATGCGCCTTGACTCACAGGGTTGCTACGCCCTGCCCAGTTTGCGAACTGGGACGGGTCGAAGTCTACCCGCTGGCGCTGGCGCGAAAAGTCAGAGTTTTTTATACCGGCCGGCATGATAGCGGCGCCCGGCTTATGGGTGGCGGTGCTCATGCCCCCCCCCGCGACCACTTGCGCTTGCGCCGCCGAAGCGTCCGGCTGGCTTTCTGGCCCGGTGCTGGCTTACCGCGGCGCATTTGCCACCTCCGCCAGCGCGGCCCGCAGCTCACCAACCTGCCAGGCGGTGACGTTCTGGCCGATCTTTGACGGCCGTGGAATTTGATTGGTCGCTACATGACGCCAGAGAGTCGATCTGCCGATGTTCCCGTACAACCAACGAACAATCGGTTCACGGACAAAGGCAGAGGCCGGAAGCTTGTCAAACTCGACGAGCTCGGTCGGCAGTATGGGCGGCCTGGCGTCCACGGGCTCGGAGGGCGTGGCCTTGCGCGGACGGCCGCGGCGGCGGGGGATGTGAAGGGTGGTGGTTTGCTCGGGCATGATCGTCGGCTCCGTTTGGAGCGATGCCCGAGCCACAGTCGAGGTGAAGCTCAGGCATCGCCTGGGCCTCGTTTGTCCGCCGTCGCAGCCGGCTGGCTACCGCATGTCCCATGCCTCAGTGGGCCGGCGCACCAGGAGGAGGATTTCCCGGCTGGGACCGAAAGCATCGCGCTGAAGCAATGCCGCTGACGTAATGCGCCTCGACCCCAAAAATTCTGGCTCCGACCGACCGGAAAAAGCAAGTTTATTTTGATCCGTTTCGCCTAATCCCGGCATATTACGGCTCTTTATCAACGGCTTGCATGTGCCGCCCCGCCTGCCGCAGCGGGGTCACGTTCCAGTCCTCGCCACGCTCCAGGGCCCCCAGCAGGGCCGCCCACTGGTTCAGGGCATCGCGGCGTTCCTCGAAATAGTCGTGGGCGTCGTAGACGCCCTCCATGCCCTTGAGCTTGTGATTCAGGCAACGCTCCGCCACGTGGGGCGCGATGCCCAGGGCCGCCAGCTGGGTGCGGCAGGTCCGGCGCAGGTCATGCACCGTGAAGTGCGGTACGTCCGGCAGGTGGGCTCTGATGTCGGTCAATGCCACGTTCAGGGTGGACTCGCTGATGTGCGGCAGCATCCGGTGTTGTGACTTCCTGGCGGGCAAGAGGTAGTGACTTGAGCACCCCAGCCGGATCAGCTCCCGGATCATCTCGACAGCCGGTCCAGGTAGCGGAATCTCAATCGCGGCCGCCGTCTTGGATCGATCCACGGGCAGCCGCCAGACCCCTGCCTCAAGGTCGAACTCGCGCACTCTGGCCGCCGCCAGCTCCTGCTTGCGTACCCCCAGCATCAGCAGCAGCTTGAAGGTCAGCCGGTTCTGCTCGGTGGTCGTTTGCAGGGCGTCGAGGAACTTGACGATCTCGGGCCGTGACAGGGCGCGGTCCCTCGGCTTTTCCTTCCCGCCAGCGTCCGACACCTCGAACGCAATCGCCGGGTTGGACTCGATCATCTGGCGGACAACCGCGAAGGCGAACAGGCGCTTGGTCAAGCTCAGTACATCGTTTGCCGTGGTCGGTGCGCCTCGGCCCGCGATGGCCCGCAGCATCCTGTCAATGTGGCGGGGCTTTACCTCGTCCAGTCGCAGATTGCCCAGGCAGGGGCGTATGTCACGCTCCAGCAGGTTACGAATCAGGTCCGGGCGCTTCAGTCGGTCTTTGACTCTGAGGTTGTAGAAATCGTCCGCCAGTTGGTTGACCGTCAAGGCGCTGTGCCGCGCCACCACCTCCCGAATCCGATCCTGCTTCTCAAGCGCAGGGTCGTGGCCCAGGGCCACCTTGGCCCGCAGGCTCTTCGCCAGCCTCCTGGCCTCTGCCAGGGGCAGGTCCGCATAGCTGCCCAGCACCATCACACGGGCCTTGCCCGCCAGCCGGTAGCGGAACCGCCAGACGGGTGTTTTGAAGTTCTCGCGATAGGACAGGTATAGCCCGCCGCCATCCGCCCTGCCCTCAAACCGCTCCCCTTTCCTGATCCACGACTGGATCGCCCTGTCTGTCATTGTCGGCATGTCAGCCCCCCATCGGTCTGGTGGTACACGTTTGCAAAGGAAATTGCTGTACCACCGAGACCTTACGGCCCAGTGGTACGCAAGGTGGTACACACGAATCTTGGGCAATCACGGGACGAAGTGCAACAGGAAAAAACAACAAACCCCCGAATGACGGGGGTTACCGGTAGGTGAATGGGTCAGGGCTAGACAAGAAAAATCGCCACTCTTCCTTCTTATCGAGAATATTCACGACCTTTCCGTAATTCCTGCCGATGTAGTTGCCGACCCGGACCCGGTGGATGGTGCCGTCCTTGGCGCCGACCAGGGCCCAGACGACGCCGGACTGCCGGACGGTGCCGACCATGCGCAAGGTATCCAGCTCGAAGTTTTCCAGTTCCTCGCGCGGCCGCAGCATGTCGGGGCGGATGCCGGTCTCGACCTGCACCTCCTCCGGCTCCTTGAGTACCTCGTCCGGCTCGAACGGATCACGGACGGCATTGGGCCGGAACAGGAACGGCTCGACGACCTTGATGTCGGGCAGCGGCTCGATGGGCGCCTTGGGCCGCTGCCTGACCGCCTGCACATAGGCCTGCAGGTCGGTCATGTCCGCACTGCCGCACGCTGCCAGCAGGCACCCGGCCAGGCCCAGGCAGAGCCACCGCCGCGCATGGCCTCCTCCAGCCCTGGCGAAATGACGCATGCGCGCGCCGCCTCAGCGTTTCGGCGCCGGGCGCGGTTTGCTGGCCGCCGCCATCTCGCCATCGTCCAGATAGCGGTAGGTGCGCACCAGCGCCGTCATGACCAGCGGGAATCGCTCGTTCCGACCGGCCGGTTCCTTGCCGCCGTTGGGCAAGATTTTCACATTGTGCACGGTCACGATGCGCGGCAGGGAAGCCAGGCCGCTGACGAAGGCGCCGAAATCGGTGTAGCGCCCCAGGACGCGCACCTCGATCGGCAACTCGGCGTAGAAATCCCTGACCGTCTCGCTGCCGGGCTTGAACAGCTCGAATTCGAGGCCGCTGGCCAGGCCGGTCTGGGAGACATCGACCAGCAACTCCGGCACCTGGGTCTTGTTCGGCAGTTGCCGCAGGAGATCGCCGAAGGTCCGCTCGATCTCCGCCAGCTGCTCGCGGTATTCGTCGAGGCTGGCCGCCTTGCGCTGCTTGTGTTCGAAGCTGGCGCGCAGCTCGGTTTCCTTGGCTTCCTCGGTGGCCAGCTGGGCAAGCTGGTCGGCGGTATCCAGGTAATACCAGAAGCCGATCAGCGTTCCGCAGAGCATGACGATGACGAAGGCCTTGACCGGCAGCGGCCAGCTGCCCGCATATTCCAGATCCCAGCTGATCTCGGACAGATTCATGGCCTGGGCGCGGGACTGGCGGCCGGCGCGGAGCCGGGCCCGGCGGTCCTTTCCTCGCTCTGCCGGACCTTCAGCGAAAACCGGCTCATCTGCCGATCCTTCCTGTCGGCGGCCCCGGGCTTCGACTCGATCACCAGCAGCGAGGGCTGCTCGAACCAGGGCGACAGGTCGAGATTGCGCATGTAGACCGAGGCCCGCGCATTGGACTGGGCGATGCCGTTGATCGCCAGAACCCGGTCGGCCTGGGTGACGTCGAGCAGCTGCAGGCCTTCCGGGACCGTGCGCGCGAGCTCGTCGAAGAGGTGGACCGCCTCGGGCCGGCTGACTTGCAGTTTCTGAATCACGTCCATCCGGGCGATGAGGTTTTTCTTGCTCTTCTCGAGCTCCAGGATTTCCTTGATCTTGCGTTCCAGTATCGCGATTTCGCCCCCGATAAACTGGTTGCGCGCCCGCTGGTGCTCGATGCGCCCGGCGATGCCCACATGCACCAGCAGCATCAGCAGGGCCGTGGCGAGCAGGGCCGCGACGGCGGCCATGCCAAACTGGCGTTGCCGCCGCTTGCGGCGCTCCTCGCGCCAGGGCAGGAGGTTGATCATGCCCATCGCCGGTTCCCGCCTATGCGCCTCGGCCTGCCGGCCCTGGCACAGCGGCCAGGGCTGCGGCATCGCCGGCGCCGGGTCCGCAAAATCCGGCCCCGGCGTGGGTAAGGCCTTGTGCTGCGATCCGGCATGCCAGCTCAGGCAAAGCTGCGCAGCGCCAGTCCCGTCGCCACCAGCAGCGCCGGCGCCTCGCGCGCCAGATGGGGGCGGGCCGCCCGCGGACTGATGACCATGCCTTCGAAGGGATCGAGCCGCTGGACCACGGTTTCGGGACCGGCATCCACGGCCTGCAGCACGCCGTCGTCGGCCGCGCAACCACCGGCAAGGTAGAGCCGGGTGAGGTTGACCTGCGGCTGCGACGCCCGGAACAGGTGCAGGGAACGGTTGATCTGCTGACCCAGCGCCTCGACGAACGGCCGGTAGACGGCGGTTTCATAATCATCCGGCAAGCCGCCATAGCGCCTGGCCCGTTCGGCCTGCTCCCGCGGTATGCCGTAATGCCGCTGGATCTCCTCGCTCAGCTGGCGGCCGCCGAACGTCTGCTCGCGGGTGTACAGCATTTGCTGGCGGTGAAAGACGACCAGCGAGGTGGTGTTGTCGCCGGCATCGCTGATGGCATACACCTCGTCCGGATCGCCGCTCTGCTGCGCCATCAGCCGCGCGCAGGCCCGCATCATGGCGAACGACTCGACGTCGACCGCTGCCGCCCGGAGCCCCGCCCACTCCAGCGCCGCGGCCCGATCCTCGACATATTCCTTGCGCGAGGCCACCACCTGCACGTCCACGGAACCGGGAAGCTTCTCCGAAGGGCCGACCACGAAAAAATCCAGGCTGACATCCTCCAGCGGATAGGGAATGTACTGTTCGGCCTCCAGCTCGATCTGCGCCTCGATATCGTCCTCGTTCAGGGAGGCGGGAAAGGTCAGAATCTTGGCGATGACAGCCGACGTCGGCACCGCGGTGACCGCCTGCGGCAACCGGGTCCCCAGTTGCCGCATGGCCTTGCGGATGGCGCCGCCGGCCAGCTGCAGGCGGCCATCCTCCCTGGGTTTGGCCTTGGGATCGGCGGGCGCCACCGGCACGATCGCATAGCCCTTGAGGGTCAGCTGCTCGTTTTCGCATGCCAGTTCGACCACCTTGACCGAGCTGGGGCTGATGTCGACCCCCAGGTAGCGAGGCGGGGTATGCGGGAATCGGAACATGGCGCGCGACATGGTTCGGTGGCCGGGACTGCCGGCCCGGCAGGGCCCGGATCGGCTGACAGCCCGGATATCGGGGCTGTAGTATAGTACCCGCAGTTTTCCACCGGCACGCCGACGGCAATCGTTCCCCAATCCCTGCCCGCCGGGGCTCCGCGCAGCCGCCGCGACCCGAACGGACGCCACCGCTGACCAGCGCTCATCACCTCACGTCTTGGATACCTCTGGCTCCCACCGCTCGGGCTTCGTCGCTTTCCTGGCATCGCTCGGCCGCCTGATGCTCGGCATCGCCGCCGGCATGATGACCATCGGCCTGCTGCTGCTGGGGCTCTACCTGTATTTGCAGACCCAGCTGCCGGAGCTGGATGCCCTCAAGGACATCCGCTACCAGAGCCCGATGAAGATCTACAGCCGTGATGGCGTGCTGATCGGCCAGTTCGGCGAGAAAGTCCGCTACCCGCTGACACTGGAGGAAATGCCCGAGCGGATGCGCCAGGCCTTCCTGGCCGCGGAGGACTACCGCTTCTACGAACATCCCGGGTTCGACTACCAGGGATTGCTGCGGGCCTCGATCACCTTTCTCAGCACCGGGGAGAAGCGCCAGGGTGGCAGCACCATCACCATGCAGGTCGCCCGCAACTTCTTTCTCAGCAACGAGAAGACCTTCCTGCGCAAGATCAGGGAGATTCTGCTGGCGATGAAAATCGAGTCCGAACTGCCCAAGGACAAGATTCTCGAGCTGTACCTGAACAAGATCTATCTCGGCAACCATGCCTACGGCGTCGGCGCGGCGGCCAAGATTTACTACAACAAGCGGATCGACGAACTGGATCTGGCCGAGATCGCCACCATCGCCGGACTGCCGAAGGCGCCCTCGGCCTTCAATCCCATCGCCAACCCGGAACGGGCCATGGTACGCCGTGATTACGTGCTGGATCGCATGCTGGCGCTGGGCCACATCAGCCAGAGCGAGTATGCCGACGCGCTGGTTTCCCCCAATACGGCAGCGCTCAAGGGACACAGCGTGGATCTCGACCTGCCCTACATCGCCGAGATCGTGCGCAACCAGATGTACGAGCAATACGGCGAGAACGCCTACGACGACGGCTACCAGGTGCGGACCACCATCGATGCCCGCCTGCAGGCGCTGGCCGAGGATACGCTGCGCGCCAGCCAGCACCATTTCGACGAACGCCGCCGCTTCCGGCCCATCCAGGAGCACATCGACCTGGAGCGCCACACCAGCGAGGCGGACTGGGACAGGGAGCTGGCCCGTTTCGGCAGGCTGGGCTACACCGAGCCGGCGCTGATCCTGACGCTCAAGAACGGTGCCGCCGAGGTTTACCTGGGCGGTGGCAAACGGATGGAGCTGAGCGCCAGCGCACTGAGCTGGGCCCACCGCTGGCTCGATGGTCACAGGCGCAAGCACGAACCCAAGGGCAGCAGCAAGCCCCTGGCCACAGGCGATGTCATCCGCCTGCGCAACGATGGCACCCGGCTGCGGCTGACCCAGATTCCCGAAGTCGGCGCCGCGCTGGTCTCGGTGCTGCCCAAGGATGGCCAGGTCGTGGCCCTGGCCGGCGGCTATGACTTCCACTACAGCAAATTCAATCGCGCCATCCAGTCCAAGCGCCAGCCCGGCTCGGGCTTCAAGCCGGTGGTCTACTCGGCCGCACTGGCCTCCGGCATGACGCCTTCCAGCGTGGTCGTCGACGCCCCCATCCGCATCGGCAACTGGACGCCCATGAACGCTTCGCGGCGCTATTACGGCCCCACGCCCCTGCGCACGGCCCTGGTCTATTCGCGCAACGTCGTCGCCGTCAGGCTGATGCAGAAGGTCGGCATCGACAACGTCATCCGGCTGGCCAAGGACTTCGGCTTCGAGGAGGACGAACTGCCGCGGGTGTTGCCGCTGGCGCTGGGCAGCGGCTCCGCCAGCCCGCTGCGCATGGCCCAGATGTACTCGGTATTCGCCAACGGTGGCTTCCGGGTCGATCCCTATTTCATCTCGCGGGTGGACAGCGACAGTGGCAAGACCGTCTACCAGGCGACACCGCCCACGGCCTGCGCGGAATGCGAGGAAACCCGGACGCCGCCCCAGACTATGGCCAGGCGGGTGCTCTCGCCCAAGGTGCACTACATGATGAACTCCATGCTCCAGGACGTGGTGCGCATGGGCACGGCGCGGCGCGCACTGGCGCTGGGACGCACCGATGTCGCCGGCAAGACCGGCACCACCAACAAGTCCTTCGATGCCTGGTTCAACGGTTATACCCCGGCCCTGGTGACCATCGCCTGGTTCGGCTACGACACCTACAAATCGCTGGGGCACAACGTCATGGGTGGCGATCTGGCGCTGCCGATGTGGATCAAGTTCATGCGCGTCGCGCTGGAAGGCGTGCCGGAATACAGGTTCCCGGCACCCGCGGGCGGCCATGCGAAGAAGGTCAAGGTCAACCGTCGCGGCACCGTCTCGACCGACGTCGAGTATTACTCCGGCAACAAGGGCGAGCGCTTCGTTGATTCCGAGGGCGGGGACAGCGCCAAGTCCCGCTCCGGCCAGGCCGGCAACAAACCCAAGCCGCAGCCGGCGCCCGCCCGTGGACGGGCGATCGAGTCGCTGTTCTAGACAAGGTCGCGCCGGAAGAGCCGGCGGTGCAATTCATCCGCCCACAAAAAACCCCCGTCGGGCGGGGGTTTTTTGCTTCGCTATTCGGCGCCTGGCGCTAGCGGCTGTAGCGGCGGCGGAACTTGTCGACGCGACCCGCCGTGTCGACGACGCGCTGCTTGCCCGTATAGAATGGGTGGCATGCCGCGCACACTTCCACATGCAGATCCTTGCCGAGCGTGGAGCGGGTTTCAAAGGTATTGCCGCAGCTGCAATTCACGGTCAGCGGCGCATAGTTGGGATGGATATCCGGCTTCATGAGTGTTTTCCTGCGAAACTTGGCCAACAAAAACAAACCCGGCATCCTACCTGCTAGCGACAGGCATGGCAAGCCGGACGCAAGCTTGAGCCGCCGCTGATCCCCCCTCCTCGCCCCGGTATTCCCGCGCATGCGGATCGTCACACTCAACGCCAACGGTATCCGTTCCGCCGCCCGCAAGGGCTTCTTCGACTGGATGGCACGGCAGGACGCCGATATCGTCTGCCTCCAGGAAACCAAGTCGCAGGAACACCAGCTGGATGGTCGGCATTTCTGGCCGGACGGCTACTCCGCCTACTACGTGGATGCCGAGAAAAAGGGCTACAGCGGGGTTGCCCTGTACTCGCGGCGGGAGCCGGATGACATCATCCGGGGTCTGGGCTGGCCGGACATGGACGCCGAGGGACGCTATCTGGAGGCGCGCTGGGGCAATCTCAGCGTGGTGTCGATCTACCTCCCCTCGGGCTCTTCCAGCGAGGAACGCCAGTCGGTCAAGTTCGGCTTCCTGGAACGCTTCCTGCCCTACCTGCGCGACTGCGCCGCTTCCGGGCGCGACTACATCTTCTGCGGCGACTGGAACATCGCCCACAAGCCCATCGACCTCAAGAACTGGCGCGGCAACCGGAAGCATTCCGGCTTCCTGCCGGAAGAGCGCGCCTGGCTGGACCAGGTGTTCGACCGGGAAGGCTGGGTGGACGCCTTCCGCGCCCTCGACGACCGGCCCGAGCAGTACACCTGGTGGTCCAACCGCGGCCAAGCCTGGGCCAAGAACGTCGGCTGGCGCATCGACTACCAGGTCGTCAGCCCCCGCCTCGCCCCCTGTCTGCGCGCCGCCGCGATCTACAAGGACAGCCGCTTCTCCGATCATGCCCCCCTGACCATCGACTATGACTACCCCTTCCCGGCGTGAACGCCTGCTGAACCGGCGCATCCTGCTCTGCATCCTGACCGGCTTTTCGTCGGGGCTGCCGCTGTTCGTGCTGATCAGCCTGCTCACCGCCTGGCTGCGCGAGGGCGGGGTCGATCTCAAGGCCATCGGCCTGCTGGCGCTGGTGCAGTTCCCCTACATCTGGAAATTCGCCTGGGCGCCGCTGTGCGACCGCTACGGGCTCGGCTTGCGACTCGGCCGCCGGCGCGGCTGGATGCTCGTCAGCCAGCTGGCCCTGCTGGCCAGCATCCCGCTGTTCGGCTGGCTGTCGCCGCAGCCGGACCTGCCCGCCATCAGTGCGCTGGCCGTCGCCGTGGCCTTCTTCTCCGCAACCCAGGACATCGCCATCGACGCGTTCCGGCGCGAACTCCTGCGCGACGAGGAGCAGGGCCTCGGCAACGTGGTGCACGTCAATGCCTACAAGATCGCCGGCCTCGTGCCGGGCTCGCTGTCGCTGATCCTGGCCGATCACCTCGCCTGGCAGGCGGTGTATCCGATCACCGCCCTGTTCATGCTGCCGGGACTGCTCATGACGCTTCTGGTGGAGGAACCGCCGGCCTCGGTCCGCGCACCGGCGAGCCTGCGGCAGGCGGTCGTCGAACCGTTCCGGGAATTCATCGGCCGCCAGGGCTGGACCAGCGCCTTGGCGGTGCTGGCCTTCATCTTCTTCTACAAGCTTGGCGACAGCATGGCGACCTCGCTGGCCACGCCCTTCTATCTGGACATGGGCTACAGCAAGACCGAGATCGGCATGATCGCCAAGAATGCCGGTCTCTGGCCGAATGTCGTCGGCGGCATCCTGGGCGGCATCTGGATGATGCGGCTCGGCCTCAACCGCGCGCTATGGGTCTTCGGCGTGCTGCAGGCGCTGGTGATCCTCGGCTTCGCCTGGCTGGCGACGGCCGGACATACGCTGGCGGGGCTGGCCGCCGTGATCGGCGCCGAAGCCTTCGGCGTCGGCCTGGGCACCGCCGCCTTCGTTGCCTTTACCGCCAACGCCACCCACCCGGCCTACACGGCAACCCAGTTCGCGCTGTTCACCAGCCTGGCCGCAACGCCGCGCACCCTGGCCAATGCCTTCACCGGCTTCCTCGTCGAGGGCGGAGACATCGGCCTGGGCGGCATCACCCTGCTCCACGTCGAGGCCCTGGGATGGGAGCGGTTCTTCCTCGCCTGCTTCGGCGCCGCCCTGCCCGGCATGCTGCTGCTGTTCAAGGTGGCACCATGGGCTGACAGGCGCCCCGCCTGAGCCCCGGGGGCCAGGGCCGGCCAGCGTAGCCTCTGGCGCCTACTTCTTGAGATAGAGATCGGTGATCGTCCCCTCGACCATTTCCGCGGCGAAGGCGAAGGTTTCCGAGAGCGTGGGATGCGGATGGATGGTCAGGGCGATGTCGGCGACATCGGCGCCCATCTCCAGCGCCAGCACCGCCTCGCCGATCAGCTCGCCGGCGTTGGGACCGACCATGCCGGCGCCGAGGATGCGATGGGTCTCCGGGTCGACGATGATCTTGGTCAGGCCCTCGCGGCGCCCGATACCCAGCGCGCGGCCGCTGGCGGCCCAGGGGAAGGTGGCGGTCTCGACGGCGATGCCCTGCGCCCTGGCCTGGGTCTCGGTCAGTCCCATCCAGGCCAGTTCCGGATCGGTGTAGGCAACCGAGGGAATGGTCAGCGCCTGGAAGGCCGACTTGTGGCCGGCGATGACCTCGGCGGCAACCTTGGCCTCATGGGTTGCCTTGTGCGCCAGCATGGGATTGCCGACCACGTCGCCGATGGCGAAGATGTGCGGCACATTGGTGCGCTGCTGGCGGTCGACCGGGATGAAGCCGCGCTCGTCGACCTGCACGCCGGCCTGTTCGGCGCCGATGCCGAGCCCGTTCGGGCGCCGTCCGACGGCCACCAGCACCTTGTCGAACACTGCGGAGGCCGGGGCACCCTCGCCCTCGAAAAACACCTCCAGTCCCTCGGCCCTGGCCTCGATACGGGTGACCCGGGTCTTGAGGTGGATATTCTCGTACCACTTCTTGACGCGCTGATGCAGCGGCTTGACCAGGTCGGCGTCGCAGCCGGGGATGAGCTGGTCCATCAGCTCGACCACGGTGATGGCGGAGCCCAGCGCATGGTAGATGGTCGCCATTTCCAGGCCGATGATGCCGCCGCCGACGATCAGGAGGCGTGCGGGGATATCCGCCAGTTCCAGCGCGCCGGTGGAGTCGATCAGGCGCGGGTCGTCATGCGGGAAACCGGGAATCTTCACCGGCTGCGAGCCCACGGCGATGATGGCATGATCGAAGGTCACGGTCCGCTCGCCCTCGGCGCTGCTCACCGCCAGCGACCGGTCGGTGACGAATCGGCCAAGCCCCTGGATCACGGTCACACCGCGCTGCCTGGCCATGGCGGCCAGCCCCATGGTCAGGGTCTTGACCACCTTGTTCTTGTGGTCGCGCACCTTGTCGAGATCGATCTCGGGCGGCGCGAATCTGACCCCGGTATTGGCGCTCTCCGCCGTCTCGTGGATGATCTGCGCCGAATGCAGCAGCGCCTTGGACGGAATACAGCCGACATTCAGGCAGACGCCACCCAGGGTCGGATAGCGCTCGACCAGGACGACCTTCTTGCCGAGATCGGCGGCGCGGAAAGCGGCGGTATAACCGCCGGGTCCGGCTCCGAGGACCAGGACGTCGGCGTGCAGGGAGGCGTTTTCGCTCATGGCGGGAATCCTTGGGATGGGGTCAGGAGGTTGGCGCCGACGCCAGGGTCGGCGCCGGTCTGCGGGTCCGGTCGTTCGACGGGCGGGAGAACATGCTTGCCGCCACCGGCCAGCCGTGCCCGGCATCCAGGCCGACGCAACCGGCCACCGCTACGCCCTCGCCGGGCGTGGACGTCCAGTGATGGGCGACATGGGAACCTGTGCCCCCGGCCGAGGTTTTCCGCGGCAGCTGGATGCTCGCGCCTGACCGACGGGCGGGCTCGCCATTCCGGGCAGGCCTCGGGCGGGCATCCGGGGTGCGGGACGGCAGTCATGGACGGCGCCGGACTACAGCAGGATGCGCCTGAGGTCCGCCAGCGTGGTGCCGAGATGCGCGACGAAGCGCGCACCCAGCGCGCCGTCGATGACGCGATGGTCATAGGACAGCGACAGCGGCAGCATCAGGCGCGGCACGAACTGGCCGTCGCGGTAGACCGGCTTCATCTGGCTGCGGGACAGGCCCAGGATCGCCACCTCGGGGGCGTTGATGATGGGCGTGAAGGCCGTGCCGCCGATGCCGCCGAGGCTGGAGATGGTGAAGCAGCCACCCTCCAGGTCGGTGCCGCGCAGCTTCTTGCTGCGCGCCCGCTGGCTGACATCCGCCAGTTCCGCCGCCAGTTCGAAGACGCTTTTACGGTCCACGTCGCGGATTACCGGCACCACCAGGCCTTCCGGCGTATCGACGGCGACGCCGACATGGCAGTATCGCTTGAGGATCAGCGTCTCGCCGTTGGGCGCCAGGCTGGCGTTGAAGGTCGGGAAGGCCTTGAGACTGGCGGCCACCGCCTTCATTACGAACGGCAGGAGAGACAGCTTGATGCCGCGCTTCTCCGCCTCGCCCCTGAGCGACACGCGGAATGCCTCGAGCTCGGTGATGTCGGCATCGTCGTGCTGGGTGATGTGCGGGATGGACACCCAGTTGCGGTGCAGGTTGGGCCCCGAGAGTTTCTGGATGCGCGTCAGCGGCAGCGTCTCGACCGCGCCGAACCGGCTGAAATCGATCTCGGGGGCGGGCGGGAAGCCGAGCCCCGGCGCGGCCGCCGCCGGGGCTTGCGCCAGGCTCCGCTTGACGAAACCCTGGATGTCTTCGCGGGTGATGCGGCCCTTGGGACCGGAACCGCTCACCCTTGCCAGGTCGACGCCCAGCTCGCGGGCGAACTTGCGGATGGCCGGACTCGCATGCGGTGGCACCTTGCCATCGGCGGCCGGCGGCGCGGCCACGGCCGCTACCGCTGACGGACGGCCGGTGACAGCGGCGGCCACCGGCGCGGGCGCGCTGGAGGCGACGGCCGGTGCCGGTGGCGTGGTGGCCACCGCGCCGGCAACCTCCAGCAGCAGGATCGGCGTACCCTGGCTGACCCGGTCGCCCGGCTTGACATGCACGGTCTTGACCCGGCCGCTCTTGGGCGAGGGCACCTCCATCGCGGCCTTGTCGCTCTCCAGCGTGATCAGCGAAGCCTCGGCCTGGATGCTGTCACCCGGCTTGACCAGCACCTCGATGACCTCGATGTCCTTGAAGTCGCCGATGTCGGGGACGCGAATTTCTTCTTCGCTGGCGGGACCGCCAGCGGCCGCGGCGACCTGCGGGGACGGGGCCGCGATCACGGGCGCGGTCGGAGCCGGTTCGGCGGCCGTGGCCGGGGCCGCGGCGACCGGCTGGGCCGGCGGCGCAGCCGCAGGCACCGGACGCATCTCCTCCGCGGCGTCGATCACCAGGATCAGGGAGCCCTGGCTGACCCGGTCGCCGGGCTTGACCGTCAGGCTCACCACCGTGCCGCCGATGGGCGACGGGACTTCCATCGCGGCCTTGTCGCTCTCCAGCGTGATCAGCGAATCCTCCGGCCGGATGACGTCGCCGGGCTTGACCAGCACCTCGATGACCTCGATGTCCTTGAAGTCGCCGATGTCGGGGACGTGTACCTCTTTCTGCACTGCGGCCATGTCGCTTCCTCAGACGGTCAGGGGGTTGGGCTTTTCGGGATCGATGCCCAGCTTGGCGATGGCCTTGGCCACCTCCTTGGCGGTCAGCGTGCCCTCATCGGCCAAGGCCTTGAGCGCGGCCAGCGTGATGTAGTTGCGGTCCACTTCGAAGAAGCGGCGCAGTTGCGAGCGCCGGTCGCTGCGGCCAAAGCCGTCGGTACCGAGGACCGTGAAGGCGCGTGGCACGTAGGGACGGATCTGGTCGGCAACGATGCGCATGTAATCCGAGGCGGCCACGATCGGACCCTCCGTACCGCCCAGCTGCTGCTCGACATAGCTGAGCCGGCGCGGCTGGCCGGGATGCAGCAGGTTCCAGCGCTCGGCATCCAGCCCGTCGCGGCGCAACTCGTTGTAGCTGGTGACGCTCCAGACATCGGCCTCGACGCCATAGTCCGCCCTGAGCAGGTCCGCCGCCGCCAGCGCCTCGCGCAGGATGGTGCCGCTGCCGAGCAGTTGCACCCGCCTGGCCGACGGGCCGCCCTCGCGGATCCGGTACATGCCCCTGACGATGCCCTCGCGGCTGCCCTCCGGCATGGCCGGGTGGGTGTAGTTCTCGTTCATGACGGTCAGGTAGTAGAACACCTGCTCGCCTTCCTGATACATGCGCCGCAGACCGTCCTGGATGATCACCGCCAGCTCGTAGACATAGCAGGGATCGTAGGACACGCAGTTGGGAATGGCCGACATCGCCAGCAGGCTGTGCCCGTCCTGGTGCTGGAGTCCCTCACCCGCCAGGGTGGTGCGACCGGCGGTGCCGCCCAGCAGGAAACCCTTGGCGCGCATGTCGCCGGCTGCCCACATGAGGTCGCCGACGCGCTGGAACCCGAACATCGAGTAGTAGATGTAGAACGGGATCATCTGCACGTTGTGATTGCTGTAGGCGGTGCCCGCCGCGATCCAGGAGCACATGGAGCCGGCCTCGTTGATGCCTTCCTCCAGAATCTGCCCGGACTTGTCCTCGCGGTAGTACATGACGCTGTCGGAATCCTCGGGCTCGTACAGCTGGCCCACCGAGGAGTAGATGCGGTACTGGCGGAACAGGCTGTCCATGCCGAAGGTACGCGCCTCGTCCGGGACGATGGGCACCACGTAGCGGCCGACCTTGTTGTCGCGCAGCAGCAGGGTCAGCATGCGCACGAAGGCCATGGTCGTCGACATGTCGCGATCCTCGCTGCTTTTCAGCATGCTGTCGAAGATCGAGAGATCGGGCACCTGAAGATGCGGCGCCTCGCGCCGGCGCTGCGGCAGGAAGCCGCCCAGGGCCTCGCGCCGCGCCTTCATGTACTGCATTTCCGGGCTGTCCTCGGGCGGCCGGTAATAGGGCACGCTGGCCAGCTGGTCGTCCGCCAGCGGAATCTTGAAGCGGTCACGGAAGGCCTTGATCGAGGCATCGTCGAGCTTCTTCTGCTGATGGGTGGACATGCGCCCCTCGCCCACCGGCCCCATGCCGTAGCCCTTGACCGTCTTGGCCAGGATCACGGTCGGCTGGCCACTGTGGTGCACCGCCGCATGATAGGCGGCGTAGACCTTGTGCGCGTCGTGACCGCCACGGTTCAGGCGCCAGATGTCCTCGTCGGTCATGTTGGCGACCATTTCCTTGAGCTCGGGATACTTGCCGAAGAAATGCTCGCGGGTATAGGCGCCGCCCTTGGCCTTGTAGGCCTGGTATTCGCCGTCCACCGCCTCTTCCATGCGCTTGCGCAACAGGCCCTTGGTGTCCCTGGCCAGCAGCGGATCCCAATAGGAACCCCAGATCACCTTGATCACGTTCCAGCCGGCGCCGCGGAAGTTGGCCTCCAGCTCCTGGATGATCTTGCCGTCGCCGCGCACCGGGCCATCCAGCCGCTGCAGGTTGCAGTTGATGACGAAGACCAGGTTGTCCAGCTTCTCGCGCCCGGCCAGGCCGATGGCGCCCAGGGATTCCGGCTCGTCCATCTCGCCGTCGCCGCAGTAGCACCAGACCTTGCGCCCGGCGGTATGCAGGATGCCGCGGTCTTCCAGGTACTTCATGAAGCGCGCCTGGTAGATCGACATGATGGGCCCAAGGCCCATGGACACGGTCGGGAACTGCCAGAAATCCGGCATCAGCCAGGGGTGCGGGTAGGAGCTCAGGCCATTGCCCTGGCCCTCGATCTCGGCGCGGAAGTGGTCCAGCTGCGCCTCGCTGAGGCGCCCCTCCATGAAGGCGCGGGCATAGATGCCCGGCGCGGCATGGCCCTGGAAATACACCAGGTCGCCGCCAAAATCCTTGCTCGGCGCCCGGAAAAAGTGGTTGAAACCAACATCGTAGAGCGTCGCCGCCGAGGCGAAGCTGGCGATGTGCCCGCCATACTCGGTGGACTTGCGATTGGCGCGCACCACCATGGCCATGGCGTTCCAGCGGATGAAGGAGCGGATGCGGTGCTCGATGCTGGCATCGCCCGGCAGGCGCGCCTCCAGATGCGGCGGAATCGTGTTGATGTAGGCCGTGTTGGCCTTGTAGGGCAGGTTGGCGCCGGCGCGGCGGGCCTGGTCGACCAGATTCTCGATCAGGAAATGCGCCCGCTCGACGCCTTCCGAGCCGATCACCGCCTGCAGGGCCTCCAGCCACTCGCGGGTTTCCTCGGGATCGGAATCATGGGTCAGGTGAAGGTTCTGCTGCGAATGCGAAGGTGTACCAACCGCCATATTGAGGGATTCCTTGGACGTGGGGTTCATCCGAACGAAAGCTGCGATTATAGACAAGCCACCCCCCCGGTTCCATTGATTTGGCGTTCGCGCCTGCTCATGCCGGCATCCTCGATGCTGAGGACATCGGGCCTCGATTCTGCCGCTTTCCCACCCCGCCGGTCCTCCGGCGTGTCCCCGGGGGCGCCCGACACATGCCACATGGGGCATAATCCCGTTCGCCGAGGGGCGAGGTCGTGCCGGATGGTTCGACAACCGGTGCGTCGCCCGGATGACATCGGGACCGGATTGCCGGCTCGACGCCGGAGCACGACATGATGCGGACCCAAAGCTGATCCTTCCCCAGTTTGGAGACGGCTGGAATTCGTCCGCCATGGACTTGAGAACCCTCATCATTTCGGCCCTGGTCGTGTGCCTGGCGACCAGCCTCAGCCTGGGGGTGGTCTACCTTACCCGTCGCACCTACCCGGGCTTCGGCGACTGGCTGGCCGGCACCGGCTGCCGCACCCTGGCCGCCATTCTGATCCTGCTGCCGCGGGACACGCTGCCGCCCTGGTTCACCATCCTGCTCCCCAACTGGCTGCTGCTCATCGAACCCCTGCTGTACCTGCGCGGCACGCGGCGTTTCTATGGACAGCCGCCGCCGTCCGCGGGCTGGACCATCCTGGTCACCCTGCTGTACCTGCCGCCGTTTTATCACTACACCTACACGGTGCCCGACATCAACGGGCGATTCGTGGTGATGTCGGTGTTCGGGCTCGGCTTCAGCCTGGCCATGATCCGGGCGCTGCTGAGCAACCGCCCCCCCTATGCGGGCGCGAGCGAGAAATGGCAGGCCGGGTTGTGGGCCCTGTTCGCGGCGGAGTACCTGTTTCGCGGCGGGCACCTGTTGCTGGGCGGGGTGGGACCGATGCGGGATTTCGCCGGAGTCCCGCCGGTGCAGGGCTTCGTCGTGCTGGTGATTTCCTTCAACGCCCTGCTGATCGCCATCAGCCAGATCATCATGAATGCCCAGCGGCTCGAATACGATCACACGCTGGCACTGGCCAGGCTGGAGGACGACATGATCGCGCTGCAGAAAGCCGAGGGCGCCATCCGGGCCAGCGAGCAGCTCTTCCGCAGCAACTTCAACCGGTCGCTGGTCGGCATGGCGATCACCTCGCTGGAAAAGGGCTGGCTGGAGGTCAACGATCGCCTCTGCCAGATACTGGGGTACTCGCGCGAGGAATTGCGGACCAAAACCTGGGCCGAGCTGACCCATCCGGATGACCTGGCCACCGACAACGCCCAGTTCCACCGCGTGCTGCGCGGGGAGATCCAGGGCTTTTCCATGGAGAAACGCTACATCGGGGCCGATGGCCGGATAGTGCCCGCCCTGATAAGCGTGGCCTGCGTGCACACGGCGGATGGACAGCCGGACTACATGGTGGCGCAGGTTTATGACATCAGCCGGCGGGTGGAAATCGAGGCCGCCCTGCGCCAGAGCGAGACCACCCTGCGACTGGCCTTCGAGAACGCCAACACCGGCATGTGCCTGGTCGACCTGGAAGGCCGGATCACCCGCGTCAACGCCAAGATGTGCACCATTTTCGGTTATCGCAAGGCCGAGCTGGAAGCCATGACCGTCAATGATCTGTCGCTGACGGATGACGCCAGTGTCAGCCTGAGATTCATGCGCGAGGCCCGGCAGGGCGTTGCCGAGCAATCCAACTTCGAGAAGCGTTACCGGCATCGGGACGGCCACGTGATCACCTGTGAAGTGGCCTCCTCGCTGGTCAGGGATAGCGACGGCCAGCCGCTGTATTTCATCTCCCAGGTGCAGGACATCAGCGAGCGCAAGCGTTACGAGAGCGACTTGCAACACGCGCGGGAGGCCGCGGAAGCCGCCAACCGGGCCAAGAGCCAGTTCCTGGCCCACATGAGCCACGAGATCCGCACGCCATTGAACGGCGTGCTGGGCATGGCCCAGCTGCTGGAACAGGAATCGCTGAGTCCCGACCAGGCGGAAATGGTCGCCAACATCCGCTCGGCCGGACGCTCCCTGCTCAGCATCATCAACGACATCCTGGACTTTTCCAAGATCGAGGCCGGCCAGTTGCAGATCGAGAGCCAGCCGTTCGACCTGCCGCGCAAGCTGGCCAACGTGGTCAAGATCCTCTCGGTGGTCGCCCGCGACAAGGGCATCACATTGAGGCTGGAGCCACTGCCCGAACTCGGCGGCCGGTTCCTGGGCGATCCCCTGCGCCTGGAACAGGTGCTGTTCAACCTGGTGGGCAACGCCCTCAAGTTCACCCATCAGGGCGGGGTTACGCTCCGGGTCAGGGCCGGCGCTCCGGACGCGGAGCCTGTGCGGCTGCGCTTCGAGGTCGAGGACACCGGCATCGGCATGGGCGCGGAAATCCTGGAACGCCTGTTCCGCCCCTTCACCCAGGCAGACGGCTCGATCACCCGGCGATTCGGCGGGACGGGGCTGGGCCTGTCCATCAGCAAGCGCCTGGTCGAGCTGATGGGGGGCACAATCGGTGCCAGCAGCATCGAGGGCCGGGGCAGCCTGTTCTGGTTCGAACTGCCGTTTCAGCGCGTGGCGGGCAGCCCGGCGCCGGGCGACAGCGAAGTCTCGCCCATCAAGCCCCTTGCAACAGACCGACCGGCCATCCTCAGGGCGCTGGTGGTGGACGACAACGCGATCAACCGCCAGCTGGTGGCGCGCATGCTCAGGCACGAAGGCATCGACAGTACGCAGGCCGGCGATGGCCAGCAGGCGCTGGAACGGTTGCGCGCCGCTCCGGCAGACTTCGATGTCGTGTTCATGGACGTGCAGATGCCGATCCTGGACGGGCTGGCGGCGACCCGCCTGATTCGTCAGGATTCGCGCCTGGCGCACCTGCCGGTGATCGCGCTGACGGCGGGTGTGCTGGTCGAGGAGCGCCAGGCCGCCATGGCAGCGGGCGTGGATGACTTTCTGGCGAAACCGCTGGGCATCGAGCAGATGCACGAGCTGCTGGAAAACCTGGGAAGGATGCCCCGCCCTCGCCCTCCGCCAGCCGAACGGCCCGGCGATGCGGAAACCCCATGACATCCAACCTGCGGCCGGCCGGTCTGGCCGGCCCGACTTGCACATTTTTGTGACATCCCGGACCATGCGAGCGGGCGCCACGCCAGGCGGTCCAGGTGGCCGCAGGGCCGGTGCTCACCCATCAAAACCATTATGCGGGGGAGAAAACAATGACTCTGATGCATCGTTCGGCAGCGGAATTCATGGGCACCTTCTGGCTGGTCTTCGGCGGCTGCGGCAGCGCCGTCCTGGCGGCCGGCGTGCCCGAGGTCGGCATCGGCTGGCTTGGCGTCGCGCTGGCCTTCGGGCTCACCGTGATGACCATGGCCTACGCCATCGGCCACGTGTCCGGCTGCCACCTGAATCCGGCGGTCTCCATCGGTCTCTGGGCGGCGGGCCGCTTCCCGTGCCGCGACATCCTGCCCTACCTGGCGGCGCAGGTCCTGGGCGCCATCGTCGGCGCGGGCGTCCTCTACCTCATCGCCAGCGGCAAGGCCGGCTTCGACGCCAGCGCCTCGGGATTCGCCGCGAACGGCTACGGTGAGCACTCGCCGGGCCAGTATGGCCTGGTGGCCGCGCTGCTGGCCGAGGTGGTGCTGACCTTCATGTTCCTGATGATCATCCTGGGCGCCACGGACGGCCGCGCCCCGGCCGGCTTCGCGCCCATCGCCATCGGCCTCGGGCTGACGCTGATCCACCTGATCGGCATCCCGGTGGACAACCTGTCCGTCAATCCGGCCCGCAGCACCGGGCCGGCGCTGTTCGTCGGCGACTGGGCGCTGGCGCAGCTGTGGCTGTTCTGGATCGCCCCGATCCTGGGCGGCTGGCTGGCCGGCAAGGTCTACCGGCGGCTGGCGCCCTCCGCCTGATCCGGCGCGTCAGACCTCGCCGGAAACCGCGGCGCGACAGGGATGTCCCGCCGCTTCCGCACCGAATCCCTGCCCCGCCGCCCAGCGCCGGAAGCTGCCGCTGCGGTTCTTGACCCAGATCGCCGTCCACAGGTAGCCATGCGGCAGGCAGGCCGGCCCGCCACGGTCCAGCAGCTCGGGGTAGGCAATGCCGGGCCGGCGATGATGATCGGCATGCCGGGTCAGCCCCAGGAACAGGAACAGGCTCAGGGCCGACTCGCACCGCCAGGCCGTGTCCCTGGCGCGCCCCGACGCCTGGGTCATGCCGAAATGCTGAAAATAGTTGACCGCCTCCAGCAGGCGCACGGCGACAAGGTTGATGTAACACCAGGCGAACAGGGCCAGTCCGCCGAAGGCGACGCCATAGGCCGCCATCAGGGCCAGCTGCACCAGCAATCCCTGGCGCACGGTGCCGGGCTGGTGCTGCCAGGCGATCCGCCACTGCTGCCGCAGCGAGCGGCGGCAGAATGCCTCGTAGTCCTCCCGCGGCTCGGCCGTCGAGGGATCGCCCGCGCTGCCCAGCCGGGCATGATGCCCCAGCCGGTGCGCGACATGGAAATGATCGTAGAACACCGTCATCAGCAGGATGCGGCCCCAGCGGCGTTGCCAGCGCGTGCGCCGGTGGATCAGCTCATGCGCGGGGGCGATGACCGAACAGCAGGCGTTGGTGCCGCCGAGAATCCTCAGCGCCAGCAGGTTGGCAAAGGCGGTGCCGAGGCTGGCCGGGTCCGACAGGGAAAAGTCCAACCGCGAGACCATCCAGCCCATGGCGAGGACATTCGCCAGCTGGAACGCGACCAGGCCATGCAGCAACGTATCGAAGAAGGCGCGCGGCGCGTGCGCCGGCACGTTCCGCACCTCGCGCGGCCCCACGCGATCGGCAACGATCAGCAGCCACACCGGCGCGGTCCAGAGCAGCGCGTCTCCGGCCGCGTGCGGACCGGTCAGAAAGAAGGCCAGGGTCGCCAGTGGCAGGAACCAGGCAAGGGCAAAGCCGGTCCACCAGGGAATGCCCAGGGACGACAGCAGCCGGCGGCAGGCGGAATCGAATCGTTTGATCGCGGGAGTGAGCATGGGGTGCTGGCTGGAATGACCGGTCTGAGATGCCACCGCGCGCTTCCGGTTCCCGGCCGCCGCCGCATCCGTCCCGGGTCAATCACGACGCGCTCCCGAAGGCCATCATGAATCCCCAACCACACGCACGCACAGTTTACCTTGGCTTCTGTTCGACCTATCACGATCCCGCCGTCGCCCTGATCGACGGCCAGGGCAACATCCGCTTCGCCGAAGCCACCGAGCGGGTACTGCAATACAAGCGTGCCCTCAACTGCGAACCGGACCAGCCCTTCCAGCTGCCCGACCTGCTGGCCCGCCACTGCCCGGACGCGGAGCGTTTCGTCGTCGCCGGCAACTGGCGCGCCGCCCGCCCCTGGTACGAGCGGCTGGCCCGGCAACTCGGCTGGCTGACGCCGCGCGGCATCCTGGGCTACCGGGGCCGCCAGCTCACCACCTGCCTGCCGACCTGGGAACTCAACCACATGCAGGCATGCCAGCATCACGCCCTGCGCCGGTCCGGCCTCAACCTCGCCCGCAGCCTGCGGCGGCATTACCCCGGCGCCGAGGTCGTCTTCCGCCATTACGACCATCACCTTGCCCACGCCGCTCTCGCCTGCCATGGCAGCCCCTTCGGCGAGGCGGCCGCCGCCGTCATCGACTCCTACGGCGAACGCGGCTCGCTGGCCTTCTTCCGCTATGGCCGCGGGCGGCTGACGCCGCTGTTCGTCTCGCGCGGACCGCAGAGCCTGGGGTTCTTCTACATGAAGCTGACCGAACTGTGCGGTTTCGACTGGCTGGGCGGCGAGGAATGGAAGGTCATGGGCCTGGCGTCCTACGGCCGGACCGACGTGGAAGTGCTGGGCTGGCTGCGCGACCTGATGCGGGTGGAAGGACTGGACATCCACCAGGACCGTTCGACCTTTTTCAGGCTTCTGCAACGGCTGGAAAGCCGCCGCCGCCCCCCCGAGGAGCCACCGGAGGCGGCCGCCGACCTCGCCCATACCGGCCAGCAGTTCTTCGTCGAGCTGGTCAATCAGCTGCTGGCCAACCTACAGCGGGCAACGGGGGAGGAGAACCTGGCGCTGGGCGGCGGCTGCGCCCTGAACTCGGTCGCCAACGGCCAGCTGCTGGCAGCGACACCGTTCCGGCGCCTGCACATTCCCTCGGCGCCGGCCGACGACGGCACGGCGCTGGGCGCGGCGCTGCTGGCCTGGCATGAGGATCACCCTGAGGTTGTTCCGGCGCCCGCGCCGCTCTCGCCCTATCTCGGCAGCGAGGTAGATGCTGCCGCCGCCGCGCGCTTTGCCCGCTACGCCGGCCTCCCGGTCCGGCACCTGCCCGACGGCGCCGTCGTCGACGCCACGGCGCGCTTGCTCGCCCAAGGTCATGTCGTCGGCTGGATGCAGGGACGGGCGGAATTCGGCCCGCGGGCGCTGGGCAACCGCTCGATCCTCGCCGATCCCCGCTCACCGGCGATGATGGACCGGATCAACGCCACGGTGAAGTTCCGCGAACGCTTTCGCCCCTATGCGCCGGCCATCCTGGACGAGTTCGGCCCCGCGTATTTCGAGGACTACCAGGAAACGCCCTACATGGACCGCACGCTGCGCTTCCGGCCCGATGTCCGCGACCGGGTACCGGCCGTGGTGCATGTCGATGGCACCGGCCGCCTGCAGACCGTCCGGCCGGACTGGAACCCGCGCTTCCACGCCCTGTTGCGGCGCTTCCACGACCTGACGCAGGTTCCGGTGCTGCTGAATACCAGCTTCAACGTCATGGGCAAACCCATCGTCCACAGCGTCGAGGATGCCTTTGCCGTCTTCATGGGCTCGGGCCTGGATGCGCTGGTGATCGGCGACTATCTGTTCGACAAACCCGGCCGGCTGGCATGAGCCCGCTGCGGCC
>NZ_BAAHXD010000041.1:0-31651 GCF_054657115.1 Methyloparacoccus murrellii
TTAGGATAGACCTTTATAAAAACCTAAAGAGAGTAAGTGTAGGCCCCTTATCCACAACCCAAGGCCGCTTATACACAGCTCTTTGGACGGGTGATATCTCCATATTGAGTAACGACACTGATGAACCGTCGATACCACTCACTGTGCAGCAGGTTATGCGGACGCTTAATGGGGCTTCAAAAAGAGCCATGGAAATCTCTGTCGGTTATTCCGTCTTTGTTATGGCCCGTGACTTATCAAACCCCGTATCACGGGAAAAATACTCGAAGGTATTGTTGAAGTTGAAGCCCCATCTCGCGGAACACCCGACGTTGCTATCGCCAGAGAAGGCGGGATTGGCAGATTGGGCTGTTATGGCTCCGACTATAGAGATCGTGTTCTTTCCAATGAAGGGAATCACTTCCGAAGAACTTCGCGAATTAATTAAGAAAGCAGTCTACATTCCGGCAAAAGACGCAAAGAAAGATATGTTCAGGATTTCTGCTCACGGAGTACTTTTCTGATAAAGAGGCTGGGTCTTTGAATTGTTTAAGGAGGGCTTATGGGCGTGGAGGAACGCTTAATGGAGGCTGCGGAAGCCGGAGAACTTGTCACTGTCATTTACCACGGAGGCAGTCAACCTGGAACGAAGAGGTGTTTGAGCCCCATTACCGTTACGGCGCGAGAAATTCGGGCGCGAGATATTCCGACAGGCGAAGTAAAGAATTTCTTGGTCTCAAAAATCGAAGTCGTTCCCGATGATCACCCTGCTGAGGATTATGTCGTTGGCGCAATACTACCACCAGTATTTAGCACGCTAGTCGAGGCCCTAGAGGCAAGAGTCAAAGAGCTAGAAACACTTGGTTGGTATGTGCAGCTTTCAGAAACCGGCGTATCTGTTCACCGATATTTTAAGAGTGGAAAGCCCAAAAAAGGTGCTGATGCGGGCATCTTGAAACAGGAAGGGAGTTTAAACCGTCCTTGGTATGTTTACGGCCCCGATCTGGCTTCAGCGAGAACATTTAGTCATCTTAAGAAGGCTGTGGACTTGTTTTTAGAGCAGGCGTACTGCCACGCGCCGGAGAAGAAATCTAATTCGGCGCTCAACTTGGACGCCCTACCGCGCGCCGGTGAGCTTGAACGTTAGCAAACTGTGGCTGAACCGCTCACATAGGAGAAGATTGAATGCCCATCGGAAGATTCCTTCGATACATTGTCTTCCTCCTTGCTTGTACCTCTGCTACGGCAGACCTTACACGGTAAGGTACGGTCGTCGTCGCAGCGTGCGGTGAGGAATGAGCCGCACCGTTCGGGTCAATTTGATCGCCTGACAAACCGTTAGGACCAAGTAGCCCGGAGGAACGTAGTGGAATCCGGGATGATCAAAGCCACGAATCCCCACATTTCGCCTTGCTGCATGCGGGAAGAATGGGTTCAGTTATTTAGTTTGCAGTTTGTGGAGTCGCATAACAGGAAAGGTCGTTGTCATGCCAACAATTTCGATGTTCTATGGCATCCTCATTCGGATGTTTTTCTATGACACGGACAGGCACAACATCCCGCACATTCATGCCGAATAACAAGGCCATGTGGCCATTTACTCGATACTCGATGGAACCGTCTTGGCTGGAGAACTTCCGCCGAAGAAGCATGAACTGGTCGTCGCATGGATTGAAATACACCAGGATGATCTGTTGGCTGACTGGGACTTGGCCGTCCACGGCAAGAAACCATTCCCGATTCGAGGGCTTGATCAATGAATATCGCAGAAGTTATTCCAAAAGATAATTGCATCCTGTACATTAAGTCCGAGGATGGAGAAACGGGTTTATTTGATGTTAAACCCTATCTAGACTCTGAAGCATTCGCGCCTCTGAAAGACAAAAGAGAGTTCGAACGACTTCACAACGGTAAGTACTTTGTCGAGTGGGACTGCGGAGCAGACCTATCCGCAGATACCATTCAGGCGCGATGGGAAACCGCATCAATTAGGGATGCCCAAGAAATACGCGATAAGGTGCGGTATCCGTCGTAGCTTGCGGTGCGATACGCACCGCGTCCTACAGATTTTAAAGCATAAGCATTGGGCTGTTGAGAGCGCACAGGTCGTAGGCTGGGACGAAGCATCCCGGAATCCCAGCTTCCAATAGGCATCTTCGGGCAATATTCCAGATACCTGTGCCGTGGTCCGTCACCCTATCGCCACGAGAAGCCCACACTTGAGCAACGCGCCAGACCTGTTCCATATTCCCTCAGAAATCCGTGAAAATCGGTGGCGGCGGGGCTGCTGGCGATTCACCCTGATCCCTTGACCCTGGAATGCCCATGACCCTCCGCATCGTCATTGCCCAACTCGATTTCATGGTGGGCGACGTGGCCGGCAATGCCCGCCGCATCCGCGAGACGGCCGCCGAGGCCCGCGACCGGCTGGGCGCGCAGGCAGTGGTGTTCCCGGAGCTGACCCTGTCCGGCTATCCGCCCGAGGATCTCGTGCTGCGCCGGGACTTTCTCACCGCCGTCGAGGTGGCCCTCGACGAGCTGGCCCGCGACATCGACGGCATCACCGCCATCGTCGGTTTTCCCGAGGCCGCCGACGACGGCATCTACAACAGCGCCGCCGTACTCGGCGAGGGCGCCATCCGCCGGATCTACCGCAAGCAGCGGCTGCCGAACTATGGTGTTTTCGACGAAAAGCGCTATTTCCAGGCCGGCAGCGCGCCCTGCGTGTTTCCGCTGGCCGGCGTGCCGGTCGGGCTGACCATCTGCGAGGACATCTGGCAGCCGGGGCCGGTGGAGCAGGCGGCGGCGGCCGGCGCGCGGCTCGTCCTCAACCTCAATGCCTCGCCCTATCAGGCCGGCAAGCTCCGCGACCGCGAAGCGGTGGTGCGCGCGCGCGTCAGCGCCGCCGGCGTGCCCCTGGTCTATGTCAACCTGATCGGCGGGCAGGACGAACTGGTGTTCGACGGTGCTTCCTTCGTCATGGACCGTCAGGGCCGCATCGTGGCCCATGCGCCGGAATTCGGGGAAACGCTGCTGGCGGTGACGTTTGCCGCCGGCGACGACGGCCGGACGGTCGAGCCCCGCCCCGGCCCCGTCACACCGCCGCTGCCGGACGATGCCGGCATCTACCGGGCGTTGCTGACCGGCATCCGCGACTACGTGCGCAAGAACCGCTTCCAGGGCGCGGTGCTGGGGCTGTCGGGCGGCATCGATTCCGCCCTGACCCTGGCGCTGGCGGCCGATGCCCTGGGACCGGAGCGGGTCGAGGCGCTGCTGATGCCGTCGCGCTACACCGCCGACATGAGCAACGAGGACGCCGTGCGGCAGGCCGAGGCGCTGGGTTGCCGCCATCACGTCATCCCCATCGAGCCCGCCTTCGCCGCCTTCATGGACATGCTGGCGCCGAGTTTCGCCGGCCTGCCGCCCGATACCACCGAGGAGAACATCCAGGCCCGCTGCCGCGGCATCCTGCTGATGGCGTTTTCCAACAAGACCGGCAAGATCCTGCTGACCACCGGCAACAAGAGCGAGATGAGCGTCGGCTATGCCACGCTCTACGGCGACATGGCCGGTGGTTTCGCGCCGCTCAAGGATGTGCCGAAGATGCTGGTCTACCGGCTGGCGGAATACCGCAACAGCCTGTCGCCGGTGATCCCGCGCCGCGTCATCGAGCGCCCGCCCTCGGCGGAACTGCGTCCCGACCAGAAGGACGAGGATTCCCTGCCGCCCTATCCGGTGCTGGACGCGATTCTCGAACGCTACATCGAGCGCGACGAATCGGTCGCCGAGATCATCGCCGCCGGCTATCCGGCGCATGAGGTGGTCCGTGTCGCCCGCATGGTCGACCGCAACGAATACAAGCGTCGCCAGGCGCCGCCAGGGGTCAAGATCAGCCGTCGCGCCTTCGGCCGCGACCGGCGCTATCCGATGACGCACGGCTTCGGCGGCTAGCTCCGCCGCGCGCTTGCGGGTGCCGTCATCAGGCGTGGCGGGTGTGAAGTCCGCCATGCGGGTTATCATGCGTGCCAGCCGGTTGACTCGAACGACCGGGTCAATGGGCAACGGCAACCCGCGATTCGTCAGCAGGATCATCATGAGCAAGAAAACCAGATCGCCCAAGAGCCCCGATCAAGCGCCTTCCCCGCGGCCGGCGGAGACGCCCGCCGTCAAACCCGAAGGCGAGGCTGCCGCGACCGCCGGCCAGCCGGCGGCGTCCCCGGCCGGCCGCGCCGGCAGCGAGCCGCCACGGTCCACGCCGAAGACGGTCACGGGAGCGCCGGGATCGAAGCCGGTCGCGCCGCCGCCGGCTGCCCGGTCCGTTGGGAAGGTCGCCGCTGGCCGATCGGCAGCGGTCGCCGCGCCACCGGCCACCGGCGCGGCGCTACCGGCGTCCGATGCCGCCGACCAGCCGGCGCCATCGGCGCCGGGCGCGCATCCTGTGATGTTGGCAGCACCCGTGGATGCCGGGGCGGCGCACCCGATCGCCGCCTCCGCGCCCGGGGCGGATGAACCGGTAACCCCTGTCGAACCGGTTGCCGCGATGCCGGCGGAGGCGCCATCCTTGCCCCTGGCCGATGCGCCACCCTCCGCCGAGCCGCCAACGGTCGAACCGGCCGTGGCCGCCGCGACCGCGGCGCAGCCCTCCGAGCCCGAACCCGAGCCGGAATGGGCGCCCCCACCGCCGCCGGCCCGCGATTCGCTGTTCATCGTGCACATCTCGCCCGAGCTGGCGCCGGTCGCCAAGGTCGGCGGGTTGGGGGACGTCGTGTTTGGCCTGTGCCGGGAAATGGAACTGCGCGGCAACCACGTCGAAATCATCCTGCCCAAGTACGACTGCATGCGCTACGACCACATCTGGGGTCTGCAATGCACCTTCGACGACCTGTGGGTGCCGTGGTATGGCGGCGCCATCCATTGCTCGGTCTATTTCGGCTTCGTGCACGGGCGCAAGTGTTTCTTCATCGAGCCGCACTCGGCGGACAACTTCTTCAACCGCGGCGTCGTCTACGGCTTCAACGACGACATCTGGCGCTTCGCCTTCTTTTCCCGTGCGGCCATGGAGTTCCTGTGGAAATCCGGCAAGCACCCGGATGTCATTCACTGCCACGACTGGCAGACGGCGCTGGTGCCGGTGCTGCTCTACGAGGTCTATCAGCGCATGGGCATGACCCATCCGCGGGCGTGTTTCACCATCCACAACTTCAAGCATCAGGGCGTGACCGGGGCCGACGTGCTGAGCGCCACCGGGCTGAACCGGCCGGACTATTACTTCCACTACGATCGCCTGCGCGACAACCATAACCCGCAGGCCATCAACCTGATGAAGGGCGGCATCGTCTATTCGAACTTCGTGACCACGGTATCGCCGCGCTATGCGGCCGAGGCCAAGGACCAGGGGCAGGGATTCGGGCTGGAACCGACCCTGCACATCCATCACGCCAAGTACGGCGGCGTGGTCAACGGCGTCGACTACGAGGTCTGGAACCCGGAGGTCGATCCGCTGATTTCGGCCAACTACTCGGTCGCTACCCTGGAGCGTAAGTACGACAACAAGCGGGCGCTGCGCGCGCGGCTGCTGATCGCCGACAACGAGAAGCCCATCGTCGCCTTCGTCGGCCGGCTGGACCCGCAGAAGGGTATCGAGCTGATCCGCCACGCGCTGTTCTACACCCTGGCGCAGGGCGGTCAGTTCATCCTGCTGGGGTCCAGCCCGGACAGCTCGATCAACGCCTACTTCTGGGGCCTCAAGCACCAGTTCAACGATAACCCGGACGTGCATCTGGAGATCGGCTACAACGAGGAACTGGCGCACCTCATCTACGCCGGTGCCGACATCACCGTGGTGCCGAGCCGCTTCGAGCCCTGCGGCCTGATCCAGCTGATCGCCATGCGCTATGGCACCATTCCGGTGGTGCGCGAGATCGGCGGCCTGGCCGACACGGTGATCGACAAGGACTTCTCGCACCGGCCGCTGCACGAACGCAACGGCTATGTGTTCCGCGACTACGACGAGGCAGGGCTGGAATCGGCGCTGGGCCGGGCGATCGCCTGCTATTACCAATATCCCGAGCACTTCCGCGAGCTGATGAAGAACGCCATGCGCTGCGACTACTCCTGGAATCATCCGGGGCAGGATTACCTCAACATCTATGACCTGATTCGCGAGAGGTAGGGCGCGAGACCGGGCTTCTGCCAGCCACCCGCCGGCCGGTGGGTGGCGGCGCCTTGCCCGCACCGCTCCTCAGTGCCGCAATTTCCCAACGATCCGGGCGCGGTGCCGTTCACCACGCTCCCCACGATCCGCCCATCCATCATGCGTATCTACAACCTGTTTCCCCTGCTGGCCGGCCCCGTGGGGCACTGGCGCTCGCACCTCGAGCGCGCGGTCGAACTCCGCTTCGACTGGGTTTTCGTCAATCCCATCCAGCTGCCCGGCCGCTCCGGCAGTCTCTATTCGATCAAGGATTATTTCGCCATCAATCCGGCCCTGCTCGACCCGCATGCCCGCCAGACACCCGACGATCAGGTGCGGGCGATGGTGCGGGAGGCCGAACGGCTGGGGCTGCGCATGATGGTCGACCTGGTCATCAACCACTGCGCCTACGATTCGCCGCTGCTGCAAGCCCATCCGGCGTGGTTCGTGCGCGACAACGGCCGCATCGCCCATCCCTTCTGCGAGCACGAGGGCCAGCGCGTGGTGTGGGAAGACCTGGCGCAGTTCGATCACCAGGGCTCGGCTGACCGCGAGGGGCTGTTCCGGCATTGTCTGTCGGTCGTGAAATACCTGTGCGGCCTGGGATTTCGCGGTTTCCGTTGCGATGCCGCCTACCAGGTTCCCGGGGAGGTCTGGCGCCGGCTGCTGCGGGATATCCGCCGGGACTGGCCGGATGCGGTGTTCGTGGCGGAAACGCTGGGCTGCTCGCCGGCGGAAACGCGGCAGACGGCCGACGCCGGTTTCGACGCCATTTTCAACAGCTCCAAATGGTGGGACTTCAGTGGCGACTGGCTGCTGGAGCAGTACCGCCAGACCCGCGAGATGGCGCCCTCGATCAGCTTTCCGGAAAGCCACGACACCCCGCGGCTGATGGAAGAGGCCCAGGGCAATGTCGAGGCGCTCAAGCAGCGCTACCTGTTCGCCGCGCTGTTCTCTGGCGGCGTCATGATGCCGATGGGCTACGAGTTCGGCTTCCGCCGGCCCATGCACGTGGTCGACACCCGGCCCGATCACTGGGAGACGACCGATACCGACCTGAGCGGTTTCATCCGGCATCTCAATGCGGTCAAGGCCCGCTACCCGGTGTTCCAGGAGGACGGGCCGCTGGAGGTCGTCGACTGCGACAATCCAGCGGTGCTGGTCCTGCGCAAGCAGTCGTCGCAGGGCCACGGCGAGGCCCTGCTGGTGCTCAACAAGGACCCCTGGAACCGCCAGCCGTTCCGGGCCGAGGATCTCTACCGCTTCGTCCGCAGCCGGCCGCCGCTGGTCGACGTCTCGCCGGAATGGCCGCTGGATTACCTGCCGACGCCGTTCGAATTCGAGCTCGGCCCCGGCATGGGACGGATCATGGTGACCGAGCCGGCCGTGGCCTAGGGCGGATGGATTCGCCCCTGCCGTTGCGCTGACCCGGGCGGGTGCGTCCATTCGCACGCGCCGGGTCGCCCGGTGGCGGCGGGATTTCCCTCAGGGCTTGACGTCGCTCTCGACGATTGCCTGCGTCCGCCGGCACAGTTCGCGGCCGTAGTCGGTCCACAGGCCCTCGCCCCAGTAGCGATAACAGCTGGTCTCGGCGGACAGCAGGTGGAACAGCGCGTTGCGGTAGCGGGGGTCGGCCGTCGGGATGCCAGGCTTGATGATGTTGTCGTAAAACGCCGCGCTCGCCTCCTCCATGGGTTTCAGCACATGGTCGTAGCCGCGCACCCAGGACAGGTCGCTGGTCCAGCTGCCGCCTTCCATGTGGAAGCGCTGGCCGCTCCGGCCCAGTTCGTCGATGACCCGGGCCAGCTTTTCGGGTCCTTCGCCCGGTTGCATGCGCTCCCAGATCTGCCGCTGGAACAGGGGCTGCACCACCGGCAGATCGGCCTCGGTGATGCCCATGGCGAACAGGTGCTCGAGATACTCGGTGCCGTTCATGGCCGGGGTCTCCGAGTGGCTGGATTCGCGCATCGCATCCATGAACTTGCCGGGAAACTCGTTCATCATCACGCCGCCGTTCTCGCCGTCCGCGACCTGGGTGACCAGCGGCGGCACGGACGTGCCGGCCAGCTCGACACGGCCCAGCGAGCGCGCCTCGTAGTACGGCTGCATCTGCGCCACCAGCTTGGTGTCCGAGCCCTGCGTCTTGACCAGGGCGATGATGCTGGCGGTTGCGCCCGCCGAGTTGGTGCAGACCAGCCGGTGCGGCAGGTGCGGGCGGCGCGGATGCCGGCCATCCGCGGGTTCCTCGACGGTGTGCTCCTGCACCAATACCCACTGGTAACCGGCGTCAACCAGCGTTTTGACGAATGCGTAGGCGACATCGGGGTGGTTGGGCAGGGCCATTTCCGAGGGCGAGAAGCCGCGCACCCGCGTCAGCGCCTCCAGGCCGAAGATCGCGGCGAAATGATGCTGCCAGGCGCGCACGTGCAGCCGGAAATCCTGCACCGGCGTTGACGGCGCCACCGCATGGCCCCAGGGCGCGCCCAGCCACTCCACGCAATGCCGGTAGGCCGGGTCGCAGGTGACCGGGCGCAGGGCGTCGAAGACATCGTGCAGCCCCATCTTGCGCAGGCCATGGAACAGGGTGCCCGAATACTCCAGCATGATGCGCGGCTGCTTGCCCTCGTGCACCAGCTGCGGCACGAATTCGCCGATACGCTTGTAGCACCAGTGGAATACCGGGGCATTGTGATTGTCGCCGATGCCCTGGTTTTCCATCATGTACTGAAGGTTGCTGATGATCTCGGCCGTGCGGAGATCGCCGCCACCCGCCGGTATCAGCGGCTGGTGCATGTGCAGGGCGTTGGCAAAGGCGCTTTTGACGCGGGTGAAATCGATGCCGTCCTGGCCCAGGTACAGCGGCCGGCCGCGCGCGGCGGCGATGGCCTGTTCGATGGCGGCTTCCTGGCCGCAGAGGTTGGGAAGGTTGTCGAGATATTCGGGAAGGTCGCTCATCGCCGGGGTTCCTGTTTGCATGTCGTCCTCTTGGCAAGTTTGCCGTGTCATTCGCCGAGTCGGGCCACGATCTTTTCGAGGGCCGCTTCCGAGGCGCGCATGTCGTTCAGCGCGCGCGGCACCCAGGCCTCGCCCCAGTAATAGTGGCAGCTGGTTTCCGCGCGCAGCAGCCGCCACATCGCCTGCTCCAGCAGTGCCAGCGTTTCCGGGTCCTCGAGGCGCCGCTCGCCGGCCTTCCAGCGGGCGTCGTGCACCGCCTTGCTCAGGGTCCGCAGCCGTTCGAGGGCGTCTTTCTGCGCCTGCGAGCCGGTCCATTGCATGAATCCGTGACCGTGGTGCCAGCCGGTGTTCCAGGCACCGGTACCGACCCTGACCTCGCCATGGGCGCCGTAGCGGTCCAGGTAATCGTCGATGAAAACCGGCTGTACGGCGCCGCCGGCGCGGGTCTGTTCGAGCAGCGCCCGGTACAGGCCCCAGAAATTCGCCTCCGGCTGCGGGTTGCGGAACCAGCCACCGTTGTCGCCATCGGTCGCCGTCGTGACCAGGGGCGCGAAATCGCACCAGCGGGTCCGAGCCTCCACCTCGTTGAGGAACCAGGCCAGTTCCATGCCCGATTCCTGCGCGTCCGAGAGTTCCCGGTCGCGCACCACCACGATGATCTCCTCGCCGTTGTGGCGGGCGATATGCGGGCGGTAGCGCAGTTCGTGCCAATCCATCGCCGTGACCGGCTCGACATGGTCGCTGTCGACCAGGACATAGCGGAAGCCGAGACGCCTGAGCAGCGGTATCAGCTCCATCGCGAAGCCCATTTCCGGCGGCCAGAAGCCCTGGAAATCGCTGCGCCAGAACACGTGGCGGGCCATGCCCAGCCAGCGGCGGACCTGTTCCTCGCGGTCGGCCTCGGGAATCAGCGGCAGCACCGGATGGTAGAAGCCGGTGCCGAGGATGCGGAACAGGGCCGTGTTCTGGAAATGCCAGAGCATGGCGCCGCAGTCGACCACGCCGTAGACGCGGCTCTGGAAATGCGGGTCGACGAGCGTTTCCAGCAGGGTACCCGAGAATGACAGGTGGACGCGCCCGACATCCTCATAGCCCCATAGCGAGCGCGGGATGCGATCCATCGCATAGAGGATTTCATGGGGCTCCCAGGAGTGCTGGTCGAGCAGCTCCTGCAGGTTGCCCGGCGGCTGGTGCAGGTTGAGCACCAGGGCATGATGGATCGGATTTGACATGACGGGTCCTCGGTGTGGCTTGCGGATGTCGCGATGCCGGCGGGCGGTGCCATGGGCCGGTATGGCCTGGCCGGAATCACGACGGGCCTCGCCCTAGTATAAACAGCCCGCGTCGCCCGCTGCCCCTGCCGATGCCGGTTCGGGGGCCGGCGTGACGGCCGTGCGGCGATGGGGTAAGCTCGATTCCCTGTCCGGTCGCCGCCGGTCGCAGTCATCACCATGGGAGGGTTCCATGCGCCCCGCTTTCCTGACCGCCGCCATGCTGCTCGCGCTGGGCGCCGTCGCCGGTTGCGCCACCCGGCATCTGCCGGTGCAGAGCGATTACGACCGGACCTACGACTTCGGCCGTCTTGGCGCCTGGGACTGGGCGCCCAAGGCGGGTCGGCTGGAAAGCGATGCCGCCGTCAGCACGGCGCAACGCATCCAGCTGGACGAGCTGGTCCAGTCCCATATTGAGCAGTCGCTGCGCGCCAAGGGTTTCACCCGCACTGGCGACCGGCCGGGCTTCCGGGTGGCCTGGTCGTTCGGGGAATGGGCGCTGGACCGCCACCGCAGCCCGAATGGCGGCTGGGGCGCCGTCGGGCTCATGTACCCCGGCCTGCACGGGTCCACCGTGCCGACCAGCAGCGACGGCCGCGCCCTGCCGCCGTCGCGTGACCCATATTCCTCGAAGTACGAGGAAGCCAAGCTGGAAATCGCCATTCTCGATGCCGCGACATCCCGGGTGATCTGGAACGCCGCCGTGACGGACGACAGCGATTTCGGCTACTTCAGCGCCAGCCAGCGCGAGCGTATCGGCGCGGCGGTGGATAGCCTGCTGGAAGGCTTCCCGCCCCTGTCGCCGGGCGCGCCCTGACAGCCTTCGCCCAACCCAGGGAGCCTCATCATGTCCACTACCCGCCTGCCCCCCGGTCATGACCGCCGCCGCTTCCTAAGGCAGCTCGGCACCCTCGGCATGGGCGTCGCCCTGGCACGGCCGGCGGCTGCGGCGGCCACCGGTCGTGTCGTGTTGCCGTTCGAGAACGGCGAGCGGGAACTCTTCGCCTTTCCGCAGAAGCGCCCGCTGATCGTGCAGACGATGCGCCCGCCGCAGCTGGAAACGCCGTTCGCCGTATTCAATGACGGCTTGCTCACCCCCAACGATGCCTTTTTCGTGCGCTACCACTGGAGCGGCATTCCCACGACCATCGACCCGGCCACCTTCCGGCTGCGCGTCGGCGGCCTGGTCAGGACGCCGCTGAACCTGTCGCTGGAGGCGCTCAAGCAACTGGGCGATCCGGTGGAACGGGTGGCGGTCAACCAGTGTTCCGGCAACAGCCGGGCTTATTCCCGGCCGCGCACACCCGGCGGTCAGCTGGGGCATGGCGCCATGGGCAATGCCCGCTGGACCGGCGTGCCCCTGCGCAGGGTGCTCGACCAGGCCGGGGTTCAGGCGGGCGCGGTGCAGGTGCGTTTCGACGGGCTGGACCGGCCGCCCCTGGGCGATGGACCGGACTTCCTCAAGGCGCTGGCGGTCGACCATGCCCGGGATGGCGAGGTCATGCTGGCCTGGGGGATGAACGGGGCCGATCTGCCGATGCTCAACGGTTATCCCCTGCGGCTGATCGTGCCGGGCTATTTCGGCACCTACTGGGTCAAGCATGTGACGGACATCCAGGTGCTCGGCCAGCCGTTCGACGGCTATTTCATGGGCACGGCCTATCGCATTCCGGACAACGATTGCGCCTGCGTCGAGCCCGGCACCCAGCCCGACCGGCTGCGGCCGATCGGCCGCCTGCGGGTGCGCTCCTTTCTGACCAGTCACGGCGATGGGGCGGTGTTGCCGGTGGGCCGCGAACAGCGATTGCGCGGCATCGCCTTCGATGGCGGTGAGGGTATCCGGCGCGTGAGCGTCTCCACCGACGGCGGGCACGACTGGCAGACGGCCCGGCTGGGGCAGGATCTTGGCCGCTACTCCTTCCGGGAATGGACCCTGGCCTTCACGCCCGGGCGTCCGGGGCCACTGGACATCCGGGTACGGGCGGAAAACAACGCCGGCGACATCCAGCCCCTGCAGGCAAGCTGGAACCCCTCGGGCTACCAGCGCCAGGTGGTCGAGAGCACCCGGGTGATCGTGTCATGAGGCGGGTGGCGGCGCGCGGCCTGCTGGCCGCCATCGGTGTTTGCCTGGTCATGGCGCCGGCCCTGGCGCTCGATATCGTCCTGCCCCGGGACAGCGCCGACTTCGCCCCCAGCGAGCTGCCGGGTTACGCGCTGGTCCGGCAGAACTGCCTGGTCTGCCATTCAGCCCATTACGTGCTCTACCAGCCGCCGTCATCCACGCGCGGCTACTGGGACGCCACGGTCCGCAAGATGAAGTGGCCGTTCGGCGCCCTGTTCGCTGACGAGGATATCGCGCCGATGGTCGACTATCTGGTCAGGACCTACGGCGCCGAGCGTCCCGGCCAGGCCGCCGGCCAGCCATGAGCCGGGGGGATCCGGTCCGCGGCCCGGACCGGCCGGCCATCCGCCGGGGCGAGGCGGCGGCGGAGTTCCACACCGAGGAGCGTTGCCATATCCGCGAACTCTCGAACACGGCGACAGACGCCGCCGTCTCAATCGCCCAGGCGCGGGTGTCGCCCGGCACCGTTACCCGCTGGCACCGGCTGGCCGGGATTGCCGAGCGCTATGTCGTGCTGCGGGGCCAGGGCCGGGTCGAGCTCGAAGGTCTGCCACCGCAGTTACTGATGCCCGGCGATGTGGCGCTGATCCCGGCCGGCTGCGCGCAGCGCATCGCCAACACCGGTGGCGACGACCTGGTCTTTCTGGCCATCTGTACGCCCCGCTTCGTACCCGAGGCCTACGAGGATATCGACCCCGATCCGCCCGCCGAGCGGCTGGCCTGACGCCGGCCGGCGCGGGCGACCGCCTCAGCGATCCGAATGCCCCAGGCTCCGGTCCGGGGCGATCAGGTCGCGTACCCGCTGCTTGAGCTCCTTGGCCTCCGGGAAACGGCCCTCCGCCCGGCGCGACCACAGCAGCCGGTCGTCCAGCCGCGCTTCGAACACCCCGCCGGTGCCCGGTATCAGGGTCACGCCGCCGAGTTCCTCCTCGAAGGTGGTGAGCAGTTCCTGCGCCAGCCAGGCGGCGCGCAGCAGCCAGCGGCATTGCGTGCAGTATTCGATCTCGATGCGGGGTTTCATGGCCGGGCTTGCGGAATCGGCTTGGGCGATCGGGGCAGGTTGCGACAGTGTGGCGGCGGCCGGCGCGGCGAGCAAGCCCCCGCCGGTCGGGCAGGATGCGGCAGGGATGCCGGGAGCGCCGGACAGGTCGGTCGCCAGCGGTACAATGTCGTCCATGCCGACCGCCATCCCCACCCTCCAGCCATGAAGGCCTATCTGGTCGGCGGCGCCGTGCGCGACCAGTTGCTGGGGCTGCCGGTCCGGGAGCGCGACTGGGTGGTGGTGGGCGAAACCCCCGAAGCCATGCTGGCGCGCGGCTTCAAGCCGGTCGGCAAGGATTTCCCGGTGTTCCTGCATCCCGGGACGCGCGAGGAGTACGCCCTCGCCCGCACCGAGCGGAAGACGGCGCCGGGCTATCATGGCTTCTCCGTGCATGCGGCGCCCGATGTCACCCTGGAGGACGATCTCCGGCGCCGCGATCTGACCCTCAACGCCATGGCCATGGATGCCGAGGGCCGGCTGATCGATCCCTACGGCGGTCGCCAGGATCTGGGGGCCCGGCGCCTGCGGCATGTGTCGCCGGCCTTCAGCGAGGATCCCGTGCGCATCCTGCGGCTGGCCCGCTTCGCCGCCCGCTTCGCTGGCCTGGGTTTCCGGGTGGCGGAGGAGACGCAGGCGCTCGCCCGCGCCATGGTCGCGGGCGGCGAGGTCGATGCGCTGGTTCCGGAGCGGGTTTTCGCCGAGCTGTCCAAGGCGCTGGCGGAGGCGCAGCCCAGCGTGTTCCTGCGGGTCCTGCGCGACTGCGGCGCCCTCGCGCGGCTGTTCCCGGAGCTGGAGGCCCTGTTCGGCGTTCCCCAGCCGCCGCGCCATCATCCGGAGATCGACACCGGCCTGCATTGCCTGATGGTGCTGGATCAGGCGGCCCGGTTGTCGCCCGATCCGGCGGTGCGCTTTGCCGCGCTCACGCACGATCTCGGCAAGGCGCTGACCGATCCCGCCGGCTGGCCGCGCCATCGCGGGCACGAGCGGCTCGGGCTGCCGGCACTGGCGCGGCTCTGCGACCGGCTCAAGGTGCCGAACGGCTACCGCCGGCTGGCCGAGAAGGTGATGCGCTATCACGGGCATGCCCACCGCGCGCTGGAGCTCAGGCCGGGGACGCTGGTCGATCTGCTGCTGCGGCTGGACGCTTTCCGCCAGCAGGATGCGCTGGCGCCGTTCCTTCTGGCCTGCGAGGCTGACGCCCGCGGCCGCCTGGGCCTGGAGGCGCGCCCCTACCCGCAGGCCGACTGGCTGCGGGTCGTGCACCGGGCGGCATCGTCGGTGCCGGTGGCCGACCTGTTGGCCGCCGGTTACCGGGGCGAACGGCTGGGGCAGGCGATCCGCGCCGAGCGCATCCGGCAGGTGCGGGCGCTCGCCCGCGTGGCCTGAGACGGGCTGCTCAGGGCTGCGTCAGACGCTCTTCCGCCTCGCGGTATTTTTCGGCGGTGCGGGCGATGACCTCGGCCGGCAGGCGGGGCGCCGGCGGCCGCTTGTCCCAGTCCAGGCTTTCCAGATAGTCGCGGACGAACTGCTTGTCGAAGCTGGGCGGGCTGATGCCGACGCGGTACTGGTCGACCGGCCAGAAGCGCGAGGAGTCCGGGGTCAGCACTTCGTCGATGAGGTGCAGGGTGCCTGCCGCGTCGAGACCGAACTCGAACTTGGTGTCGGCGATGAGGATGCCGCGCGTCCGGGCATGGTCGGCGGCCTCGGTATAGAGCCGCAGACTCACGTCCCGTACCTGTTCGGTCAGCGATGGGCCCAGCAGTTCGACGCAGCGGTCGAAGTCGATGTTCTCGTCGTGTTCGCCGAGTTCCGCCTTGGTCGAGGGCGTGAAGATCGCCTGCGGCAGCTGCTCCGCCTGCCGCAGCCCGGTCGGCAGGGTGATGCCGCAGACTGCGCCGGAGGCCTGGTAGTCCTTCCAGCCGGAGCCGATCAGGTAGCCGCGGACCACGGCCTCCACCGGCAGGGCCTTGAGCTTCTTGACGACGATGGCGCGCCCTTCGAGCTGTTCGCGCTCGGCGGGATCGTCCAGTACAGCCTCGAGCGGCAGGCCGGTCAGCTGGTTGGGCACGACGTGCCCGAGCTTGCCGAACCAGAAATTGGAGACCGCCGTCAGCACCCGGCCCTTGCCGGGAATGGGGTCGGGCAGGATGCAATCGAAGGCCGAGATGCGGTCGGTGGTGACGATCAGCAGGTGATCGGCATCGACGTCGTAGATGTCGCGGACTTTCCCGCGCGCTCGCAGCGGCAAGGACTTGAGGTGGCTCTGGTGCAGGGTTTCCGGCGCGGTCATGGCATGCACTTTGATGAAAAGCAGGCAATCATGTAAGTTTCATGCCGCTATGGCAACCCTGACGTCAACCCCGCAAACATGAGCTGGATCGGCAAAGTGATCGGCGGCGCCTTCGGCTTCGTAATGGGCGGTCCCATCGGCGCGGCGCTGGGGGCGGCACTGGGGCACCAGTTCGACCAGGGGGGCTTCGATTTCCGCCTGGAGGGCGACGGCTACGGCGGCGAGGAGGCCCAGCGCCTGCAGACGGCGTTCTTCACGGCGACCTTCCAGGTCATGGGACATGTCGCCAAGGCGGATGGCCGCGTCTCGGAGGCCGAGATCGGCGCGGCCCGGGCCATCATGCAGCGCATGCTGCTGCCGGAGGAGCTCCGGCAGTCCGCCATGCGGCTCTACAACGAGGGCAAGCAGACGGACTTTCCCTTCGAGGCGACGCTGGACCGGCTGCAGGCGGAATGCCACGGTCGCGCGCATGTGGCGCGGATGTTCATCGCCTTGCAGGTCGAGGCGGCGCTCGCCGACGGACGCATGACGCCGGCCGAGGAGCAGCTGCTGCTGCGCGCCTGCGACCGGCTGCATTTTTCCCGATACGAGTATTACGGTATCCGGACCCGGCTGGAGACCGAGCGCCGCTTTTCCCGCTTCGGCGCCTACCGGAGCCAGCACAACGGCTACGACCAGGAACGGCAATGGCACCGCTATGAGCCTCCGCGCCCGCGCGAGACACCGCTGGGCGAGGCCTACGCGACGCTCGGCCTGAGCCCTGCGGCCACCGCTGGCGAGGTCAAGCGAGCCTACCGGCGCCTGATCAGCCAGCACCACCCCGACAAGCTCGCGGCCCAGCGCGTTTCCCCGGAGCGCTTGCGCAAGGCCACCGAGCAAACCCAGCAGATCCAGAAGGCGTACGACGCCATCTGCAAGGCCAGGCAACTCTAGGAGAATCCCATGCCCTCGTTCGATGTCGTTTCGGAGGTTGACCTGCACGAAGTGGCCAATGCCGTCGATCAGGCCAACCGCGAAGTGGGCACGCGCTTCGATTTCAAGGGTACGGCTGCCCGCTTCGAGCTCAAGGACGCCGTCATCACCCTGCTGGCGGAGAACGAGTTCCAGTTGCAGCAGATGATGGACATCCTGCAACCGCGCCTGGCCAAGCGCGGCGTGGACCTTCTCTGCCTGAAGGTCGATCCGCCGCAGGTGTCCGGCCGTCAGGCCCGGCAGACGACGACCCTGCGCCAGGGTATCGAGACCGCGCTGGCCAAGCGCATCGTCAAACTGGTCAAGGACAGCAGGATGAAGGTGCAGGCCGCCATCCAGGGCGATCAGGTGCGCATCAGCGGCAAGCAGCGGGACGATCTGCAGGAGGCCATGGCTCTGCTGCGGCGGACGGAGCTGGACATGCCCCTGCAGTTCATCAACTTTCGCGACTGAGGACGCCGGCGCTCACTCCGCCGCGCGCGCCGACCAGTCCCCCCACAGCGTCTGCACGGCCGCCAGCGCCGCCACCACCGCGGTTTCCGTGCGGAGGATGCGCGGGCCCAGCCGTACCGGGGTGAAACCGCAGGTTCGTGCGAGGGCGCGCTCCGCGTCGGCGAAGCCGCCTTCGGGACCCGATAGCAGGGTGATGCGCTCGTCCACGGATGGCGCCAGGCCGGGCAGCCCCAGGCCGCCGTGAGGATCGAGAAACAGCCGCAGACCCTGCACCGTGGGCAGCCAGTCGTCCAGCCGGACGGGACTGTCCAGCTCGGGCAGCCGCGTCCGGCCGCTCTGCTCGCAGGCGCCGCGCACAATTCGCCACCAGTGCTGGCGGCGACTGTCGCGCCTGTCCTCGTCCAGGCGCACGACGCAATGTTCCGTGAACAGCGGAGTAATGCGACTGACGCCCAGCTCCACCGCCTTCTGCAAGGCGTAGTCCATGCGCTCGCCGCGCGCGATGCCCAGACCCAGGTGGGTCCACAGGGGCGATTCGGTGTCGCGTTCCCGGCCCTCGCTGATGGCGAGGCGGACGTGCTCGCGGCTGGCCAGTTCGATCCGGGCCGCGTATTCCCGTCCATCGCCGTTGAAGACAGTCAGCGCGTCGCCTTTCCTGAGACGCAGCACGCTGCGCAGGTAGTGGGCGCTGTCCTCGTCCAGAGTCAGGGTCTCGCCCTCGGCCAGCGGGGCTTCGAGATGCAGCCGCGAGATGCGCATGTCAGTCGCGCGTGGCCAGATCGATGCCTTCCGCTGCTACCTCCGCCATCAGCCGGATGTCCTCGGGGGCGATGACGTAGGGCGGCATGAAGTAGATGACGTTGCCCAGGGGCCGCAGCAGCACACCGCGGCCCAGTGCCTGGCGGTAGACCCGCAGGCCGCGCCGTTCCTGCCAGGGATAGGGCTCGCGCGTGGCCCTGTCGCGGACCATTTCGATAGCGAGGATCATGCCGGTCTGCCGAACCTCGGCCACGTGCGGATGCTCGGCGAGGGGTGCGGCCGCCGCGCCCATCTGCCGCGCCAGTTCCCGGTTCCGGCCCAGCACATCGTCCTGCGCGAACAGATCCAGCGTGGCCAGCGCCGCCCGGCAGGCCAGCGCGTTGCCGGTGTAGCTGTGCGAATGGAGGAAGGCGCGCAGGGTGCCGTAATCGTCGTAGAAGGCCGCGTAGATATCGTCGCTGGTCAGCACGCAGGACAGGGGCAGGTAACCGCCGGTCAGCCCCTTGGACAGACACAGGAAATCGGGGCGGATGCCGGCCTGCTCGCAGGCGAACAGGGTGCCGGTGCGACCGAAGCCGACCGCGATCTCGTCGGCGATAAGGTGCACGCCATGGCGGTTGCAGGCCTCGCGCAGCAGGGTCAGATAGACCGGGTCGTACATGCGCATGCCGCCGGCGCACTGCACCAGCGGCTCGACGATGACGGCGGCGGTTTCATCGGCATGCTCGGCCAGGGCCTGCGCCATGGCCGCGAACCTGCGGCGGCTGTGCCCGGCCCAGTCCTCGCCCGGCTCCCTGAGGTAACAGTCCGGGCTGGGCACCGTGATCGGCGTCAGCAGCAGCGGTGCGTAGGTGTCCTTGTACAGGGCCACATCGCCCACCGCCAGCGCGCCCAGGGTCTCCCCGTGGTAGCTGTTGCTGAGCGTGATGAAGCGGGTCTTGCGCGGTTGTCCGCGATTGCGCCAGTAGTGGAAGCTCATCTTCAGTGCCACTTCCACGGCGGCGGAGCCGTTGTCGGCATAGAAGCAGCGGGTCAGGCCCGCTGGCACCAGCCGTATCAGCCGCTCGGCCAGGGTGATGGCCGGCGCGTGGCTGAAGCCGGCCAGGATCACATGTTCCAGCGTGTCGAGCTGGTCCTTGAGGGCGGCGCCGATGGCCGGGTTGGCATGGCCGAACAGGTTGACCCACCAGGAACTGATGGCATCGAGATAGCGGTTGCCGTCGAAGTCTTCCAGCCAGGCCCCCTGTCCGCGCCGGATCGGGATCATCGGCAGATCCTCGTGATCCTTCATCTGTGTGCAGGGGTGCCAGAGGACGGCGAGATCGCGGGCGGACCAGTCGCGGTTGGACATGTGGAGCTCGGCTGGGCTGGCCGGCCAGGCGTCGGGCCTGGCCGGGGATGGGGCGGTTATCCCGGGATGCGGATTTTCTGGCCGGGGAAAATCCTGTCGGGATCCCTGATGACCTCGCGGTTGGCCGCGAAGATTTTCGGATACAGGCTGGCATCGCCGAGGAATTTCCGGGCAATGGCGGACAGGGTGTCGCCGCTCTGGATCTCGTAGTACTGGCCGGGCGCGGAACCACCCAGCTCGGTCGGTGCGGCGCTCGTGTCCTCCGCCACCGCGATGTTGCTGATGACGCGGCCGACGCCCTTGACGTTGCCGGCCATCAGCACGGCCTTTTCGACGGCGTCCCAGGTGCCGCTGTTGCCCTCGAGGGTAACGAAGCCTTTCTGGTAGGTCACGCTCAGGTTGTCGATGCCGGGGTTGTCGGCGAGGATGTGCGCCTTGATGCTGTCCGCGGCCTCCGCCTCGTCGTCGCCGAAGAGCGCGTGGCCGATGTCTTTCGCGAAATCGAGCAGGCCCATGTGCTGTTCCTCCTGTGGTGATGGGAGGCCGATGCCGGCTGGCACGGCGCTGGTCGGGCGGGGCCGGCAGGCCCCACTCGCTACGTTAACACAGGACTCAGGCCGGGTTGTCGAGGCCGAGGTTGCGCCAGATGCCGAGCACCGCCTCGGACTGGTTGAGGGTGTAGAAATGCAGGCCCGGCGCGCCCTGTTCGAGCAGGCGGCGGCAGAGGTCGGAGATGACCTCCAGGCCGAAGGCGCGGATGGCGCTCCGGTCGTCACCGAAGCCCTCCAGACGCTTGCGCATCCAGCGCGGAATGTCGGCGCCGCACATTTCGGAGAAGCGGGCGATCTGGGTGTGGTTGGTGATGGGCATGATGCCCGGCACGATGGGGATATCGATGCCCAGCCGTTCGCAGTCGTCGATGAAGCGGAAATAGCCTTCCGGGTTGAAGAAATACTGGGTGATGGCGCTGTTGGCTCCCGCGTCGACCTTGCGCTTGAAGTTCCTGAGGTCGGCGTCCAGGCTGGGCGCCTGCGGGTGCATTTCCGGGTAGGCGGCGACCTCGATGTGGAAATGGTCGCCGGTTTCCTCGCGGATGAACGTCACCAGTTCGTTGGCGTAGCGGAATTCGCCGGCGGACAGCATGCCCGAGGGCATGTCGCCGCGCAGGGCGACGATGTGGCGGATACCGTTGCTCCGGTAGCCTTCCAGCACCTCGCGGATGTTGTCGCGGGTGGAGGCGATGCAGGAAATGTGCGGGGCGGCCTCCAGGCCCTGTTGCCGCTGGATGTTGCAGACCGTCTCGAAGGTCTTCTCGCGTGTCGAGCCGGCGGCGCCGAACGTCACCGAGCAGAACCGCGGGCGCAGGGGCGCCAGCCGGTCCAGCGTGCGCTGGAAGGTCTGCTCCGCGTCCGGGGAGCGGGGCGGGAAGAATTCCAGGCTGAAGATACGGGGAAATTTCTGTTGGGATTCCATGTCGGGATCTCGTCCGGTGCGGGACGGGGCCGCAGTGGCCGGCCCCATTCCGCGAACAGCGGTCGGCGGAGCGGCGGCGGACCGGCTGGGTCCGCCGCCCGATACCCGCTCAGTAGCGATAGTGCTCCGGCTTGTAGGGGCCGGCCACCGGTACGCCGATGTAGGCGGCCTGCTCGGCGGTCAGCCCGGTCAGCTGGGCATTCAGCTTCTTGAGCTGGAGGCGCGCGACCTTCTCGTCCAGGTGCTTGGGCAGCGTGTAGACGCCGACCGGGTATTTGCCGGAATCGCGCTCGGTCCACAGTTCGATCTGGGCGATGGTCTGGTTGGCAAAGGAGGAACTCATCACGTAGGACGGATGGCCGGTGCCGCAACCCAGGTTCACCAGGCGTCCCTTGGCCAGCAGGATGATGCGCTTGCCGTCGGGGAAGATCACGTGATCGACCTGCGGCTTGATCTCCTCCCACTGGTACTTCTCGATCGCCGCCACCTCGATCTCGTTGTCGAAGTGACCGATGTTGCAGACGATGGCCTGATCCTTCATCTTCGCCATGTGGTCATGGGTGATGACGTGGTAGTTGCCGGTCGCGGTGACGAAAATGTCGCCGTGCTCGCAGGCGTAGTCCATGGTCACCACGCGATAGCCTTCCATCGCCGCCTGCAGGGCGCAGATCGGATCGATCTCGGTCACCCACACCTGCGCCGACAGCGCGCGCAGCGCCTGCGCCGAGCCCTTGCCGACATCGCCGTAACCGGCGACGACGGCGATCTTGCCGGCCACCATCACGTCGGTCGCGCGCTTGATGCCGTCCACCAGCGACTCGCGGCAGCCATAGAGGTTGTCGAACTTGCTCTTGGTGACCGAGTCGTTGACGTTGATGCCGGGGAAGCGCAGTTCGCCGCGGGCGTGCATCTGATACAGGCGGTGGACGCCGGTGGTGGTCTCCTCGGTGACGCCGCGAACGTCGGCCAGCCGTACCGAATACCAGGTCGGGTCGGTCGCCAGCTTGGCCGTGATGGCGGCGAACAGGACACGCTCCTCCTCGGAGCCGGGGTTGGCCAGCACGGATGGATCCTGTTCGGCCTTGGCGCCCAGGTGCAGCAGCAGGGTGGCGTCGCCCCCGTCATCCAGGATCATGTTGGCGTAACCGCCATCCGCCCATTCGAAGATGCGGTGGGTGTAGTCCCAGTATTCCTCCAGGGTTTCGCCCTTGACCGCGAACACCGGGATGCCCTGGTCGGCCATGGCGGCGGCGGCGTGGTCCTGGGTGGAGAAAATGTTGCACGACGCCCAGCGCACGTCGGCACCCAGCGCGACCAGCGTTTCGATCAGCACGGCGGTCTGGATGGTCATGTGCAGCGAGCCGCTGATGCGGGCGCCCTTGAGCGGCTGGCGGGCGGCGTATTCCTCGCGGATCGCCATGAGTCCCGGCATCTCGGTCTCGGCGATGCGGATTTCCTTGTGGCCCCACGCGGCCAGGGACAGGTCGGCGACCTTGAAGTCGGTGAAGGATGCGGGTTGGCGGACGGCATTCATCGGTTAATGGCTCCTTTCGGTTGCAATCCACCGGTTGCCGCGGGAACGAGGCTCGAAACACCACGATGGCCGGTGGGTGAATCGAGCGCCGTTGAAAAAGACACGCCGGCGAGCCTGGCGGGCAATCCCGTCGCAGCGCTCCTCGCCGGAGTGGGGCGGGGGCGGGGGGTACCCGCCCGATCCGCGATACGGTTACAGGGGCGGCAGGCCCGCGGCCTCGCGCAATGCGGCCGCCTTGTCGGTGAGCTCCCAGGTGAATTCCGGCTCCTCGCGGCCAAAGTGGCCGTAGGCGGCGGTCTTCTGGTAGATCGGACGCAGGAGATCGAGCATGTTGACGATGCCCTTGGGCCGCAGATCGAAATGCTCCAGCACCAGATCGGTGATCTTGTCGTCGGACACCTTGCCGGTGCCGTAGGTTTCCACCATCACGCTGGTGGGCTTGGCCACGCCGATGGCGTAGGACAGCTGGATCATGCAGCGCGACGCCAGGCCCGCGGCGACGATGTTCTTGGCCACATAGCGGCCGGCATAGGCGGCGGAGCGGTCGACCTTGGACGGGTCCTTGCCGGAGAAGGCGCCGCCGCCGTGGGGCGCCGCACCGCCGTAGGTGTCGACGATGATCTTGCGCCCGGTCAGGCCGCAGTCGCCCTGCGGACCGCCGACGACGAAGCGGCCGGTCGGGTTGACCAGGAAATTGACGTTGCTCTTGAGCATGTCCTGGGGCAGCACCGGCTTGATGATGTCCTCGATCACCGCTTCGCGCAGGGTCCGGTCGGGAACGTCGGGGGCGTGCTGGGTGGACAGCACCACGGTGTCGATGGAATCCGCCTTGCCGTTGACGTAGCGCACGGTCACCTGGCTCTTGGCGTCGGGACGCAGCCAGGTCAGCTGGCCATCGTGGCGCAGCCGGGCCTGGCGTTCCACCAGCCGGTGGGCCAGATAGATGGGCAGCGGCATCAGCGCCGGCGTCTCGTCGCAGGCATAACCGAACATCAGGCCCTGGTCGCCGGCGCCCTGGCCGAGATCGTCGTCGTAGGCCTTGTTGACGCCCTGGGCGATGTCGGGCGACTGCTTGTCGTAGGCCACCAGCACGGCGCAGCCCTTGTAATCGATGCCATACTCGGTGTTGTCGTAGCCGATCTGCTGCAGCACGTCCCGGGCCACCTTGATGTAGTCGACGTTGGCGCTGGTGGTGATCTCGCCCGCCAACACGACCAGTCCGGTGTTGCAGAGGGTTTCCGCGGCGACACGCGAGTGCTTGTCCTGCGCCAGGATGGTGTCGAGGATGGCGTCGGAAATCTGGTCGGAAACCTTGTCGGGATGGCCTTCCGATACCGATTCGGAAGTGAAGAAGTAGCTGCTGCTCACGTTCGCCTATAACCTCGCGAAATTTAAGGACTTATCGGGTCAAAAGAGCAGGCGATTATACGGCTTTTGCCGGCGCTGACAAATTGACCGGGCGGCTGGCGCCGGCGTCAGCCGCCCGGGGCGGAGGGGCAAATATGCTATCCTCGCGCGCTTCCGAAAAGGGTCCGGTCCACGCCCTCCGGCGCCCGGGTCTCCGCCATCCCGTCAATCACCCACAGGTAAGCTCCCCATGGAAAAGCCCTACATCCTGCACATGTTCACGCCGGAAAAGAACCTGAGCCCCTTCGATGTCAACATGGCGCTCGATGCGGGGTGGACTGCGGCCGTTCCGTATCTGCAGGTCGAGGCGGGCGAGATCCAGGCGCTGGTGCAGGACACGATCTTCTCGCGCAGCCCGGGCGGCTTGAAGCGCACCGGCATCTTCATCGGCGGCCGTGACGCCAGGCTGGCGGTGGACATGGTGCGCTCGGCGAAGAAATCCATGGTGCCGCCCTTCGAGGTGTCGGTGTTCGCCGATCCCAGCGGCGCCTTTACCACCGCCGCGGCGATGGTGGCGGTCGTGGAGCGCGAGCTGGCCAACAAGTTCCACATGGATCTGCAGGGCAAGAAGGTCCTGGCGCTGGGCGGTACCGGCCCGGTCGGCCAGATTGCCGCGACGCTCGCCGCCAAGGCCGGCGCGACGGTCAGGATCATCGGCCGGCAGCTGGAGAAGGCCCAGGCCGTGGCGGCGCTGTGCAATGGCGAATTCGGCGATGGCCAGACGCAGATCGAGGGTGACGCCGATGCCAACAAGGCCGAGCTGATCAAGGATGCCGACATCGTGTTCGCCACGGCGGCGGCAGGCATCCAGGTGCTGAGCGCGGAGCTGGTCGCCTCGGCGCCGCTGCTGAAGGTTGCCGCCGACGTCAACGCGGTGCCGCCGTCGGGTATCGCGGGGCTTGACGCCCACCACCGCGGCAATCCCATCGAGGGCTCCGACAGCGGCGCCGTCGGCGTCGGCGCGCTGGCCATCGGCAACGTCAAGTACAAGACCCAGGCGGCCTTGCTGGCCCGCATGCGCGAGACCGGCAAGCCGGTCTATCTGAGCTTCGATGATGCCTTCGAGCTGGCGCGCGACTTCGCCCGCCAGCTCTGAGCCGCCGCTACCGTAGGTAGGGGCCTGGCCTTCTCCGCAAGGCCAGGCCTCGACAGCCAGCCTAGCGGCTGATCCCACTGCCCCGCCGACAGCCCGAGAGGAGGCCTTCCCGTGGAAAAGACCGAGAAACGCAGCGTCCTGCACATGTTCGACCCCATGCCGCATGTCAGCCCCTTCGACATCAACATGGCGGTGGACGCGGGTTTCGACCAGATCTTCCCCTACGATAACGTGCAGCAGGAGCAGGTGAATGGTCTGGTGCAGGATGCGATCTTTTCGCGCGGACCGGCGGGTGTGAAGCGCACCGGCATCTTCATCGGCGGGCGTGACATCGGCATCGCCTTGAACATGCTGGATGCCGCGCGCAAGGCGATGGTGCCACCCTTCGTGGTATCCGTGCTGGCCGATCCCAGCGGCGCCTTCACCACCGCGGCGGCGCTGGTTGCCTGCGTCGAGAAGCAGCTCAAGGCCCACCATGGCGACGAGCTCAAGGGCGCGCAGGCGATCGTTTTCGGCGGCACCGGGCCGGTCGGCATCGCCACCGGCGTGATCGCCTCCCTGGCCGGGGCCAATGTCACCCTGGTCGATCCCTTCAACATCGACACGGCGCTCGACAAGGCGCGCGAATACAACGCCCGCTGCGGCTCGACGCTGGTCGGCACCTATGCCAGCTCGGACGCTGACAAGGCCCGTCTGCTGGCGCAGGCCGATCTGGTGTTCTGTACCGCCAAGGCCGGTATCCAGGTGCTGAACGCCAGCGTGCTGGCCGATGCCACGCAGCTGAAGGTGGCCGGCGATGTCAACGCCGTGCCGCCCCTCGGCATCGAAGGCATCAAACGCACCCACAATGGCGAACCGCTGCTGCATGCCGTCAATGTGCCGGGGGCCGTCGGTATCGGCGCCCTGGCCATCGGCGATATCAAGTACAAGCTGCAGAATGCGCTGCTGGCATCGCTTCTCAGCGCCGAGGAACCCGTCTATCTGGATTTCCGGGCGGCTTTCGAGCAGGCGCGCGCCCTGGTTTGATGCGCCGCGAACGGACCAGGGCGCGGCGCGGGCTGTCGGCGGTCCTGGCCTGTTGCTGGGCCTGTGCGGTGCTGGCGGCGGCGCCCGCCAGCCTGCAGGAGCAACTGCGGAATCTGGCGACGCAGCGTGGTTTCACCGTCGAGGGGCTGGGCCGTCTCGGCGAGGCGCCTCCCGGCAATGCCGATGGCACGCCGCTGGAGCAGCTGAAGCATCTGCTGCAGGGCTACAACTATGTGGTTACCCAGAGCCGGCCCGGCGTCATCCAGCGGGTACGTATCATCAGCGCCCGCGGCGAAGGCGGCAAGAAGGGTTCGGCCGACAGCGCCTATGTCCAGACCCGCCGGGTCGGGGCCCATCATGTCGTCGAGGCTGCCCTGGTCGGACCCAACAGCGTGACCCGCACGCTGCCGCTGATGGTCGATACCGGCGCCAGCACCCTGGTTTTGCCGTCCTCCCTGATCGGTGAACTGGGCTTCACCGCCGCCGACCTTCAGTCCGGCAACAGCCAGACCGCCAGCGGCACGGTGCCGGTGCGCATCGGCCGGCTGCGCAGCGTGCGTGTCGGCAGTGTCGGAGCGGAAAACGTCGAGGTCAGCTTCATCGACGACCGCCAGCTGGAAGGCAACAAGCTGCTCGGCATGAGCTTCCTGCAACGCTTCAGGATGACCATCGACGATGCCAACAACGAGCTGGTGCTGCTGGCCAAATGATGGCGTCCCGCCTTGGACCGCGGTCAAGTTTTGCGCCCGCCCCGTCTTGATCCGGATCAAATCCCGCCAGAAATCGCTCCATTACAGTTTTCCTGCCTCGTTCGGGGCACATGACCATTCATCCTTGAGGAGACCGTTATGGAAGAAATGGAAAAAGGCAAAGACATGTTCTGGGTCTATATCGGCGGCCTGATCCTGGCCGTGATCCTGACGCTTTTCATGGTCAAGAGCAGCGAGCATGACAAGTATGCGACCGCAGCCAAGGCCATCGCCGAAGACGCCAACAACTCGGCGTACAAGCACGCACCCTGAGCCACCCTGTCGGGGATTCTTTCTCTTTCTGTTTCCATCCGCCGCGGATCGGCATCTCGACGGTCGGTCTGGCGCCCCTTGCGTCGCCCTTCGGGGCGACGTGTCTCATGCTCGTCTACACCACGGCATATTCCCCGGCCTGACTCGGGTCCCGTAGCAGATTCCCGGGACAGCGCACGCGAGTCTCTTTCCCGGACGCCGGGGTCGCCCCGCCATGCTTGCGCGCGGTCGACGTGAGACATGCGGGCACGAAAAAAGACGCGAGGGGCGGTGGCCCGTCGCGCCATCAGTCTGCTGAGTGTCATGCAGCGGAGGAGAAGATGTCGCGCACTGCATGGGGGATAGCTTAGGCCTTGCCGCTGGGGGAACCCCTGACGCCCATCAACGGCGGGATGGCTTGCACTTGACCTGGGTCAAGTTCCGGCCCAGGTGGCAGGTCAGTCGGTTCTGCCGATCCGGCGCAGCCCGCTGGCCTCGAGGATTTCGATCGACCGGCCACGCACGCGGATCAGATGCCTGGCTTCGAACTTGCCCAGCAGGCGGCTGACGGTTTCCAGGGCCAGGCCCAGGTGGTTGCCGATTTCCTGGCGCGTGAGGCTGAGATGGAACCGCTCGGCCGAGAAGCCGCGGCGGCGGAAGCGTTCGGCCAGGTCGAGGAGAAATCCCGCCAGCCTGGCGTCGGCCGGCTGCTGGATCGCCGCCATCCGTTCGATGGACTGGTCGAACTGCTCCGCGGTGCGTTGCAGCAGGATTTCCTGGATGGCCGGCTGCTCCTGGCCCAGTCGCCTGAGGTCATGGGCCGGCAACTCGCAGTAGCTGCTGGTTTCGAGCGTGACCAGGGAGCAGCGGTAGCGGCCCGTGGAGACGCCGTCGAAGCCCAGCAATTCCCCCGGCAGCAGGACGGCAACGATCATTTCCTGCCCCTCGCTGTCGGAATAGACCAGTTTGGCCGATCCGGATCTCAAGGCGAAGATGCCCGAGAAGCGCTCGCCGGCCAGGTAGATCGCATCCCCCTTGCGCAGCGTGCGGTTGCGTCGGACGACGTCGTTGAGGCTGCGCACATGGTCGGCGAGCATGCCGTTTGGCAGGCAGATGCGGGTGAGGTTGCAGGCGTTGCAGGCAACATTGAGCGGTGGCAGGCGCGGGGAGGGCGACATTCAGCGGATCCTTGCCGGAAAAATGTGCAACCTTATTGGCCATGCGGGGTTTCGTCAATTCGCTTGGCGTTGCCGCTCACCACAGGTCCAGGACATGGGCGCGCAGCCAGCGCTGGCTCTTGTCCCATTCGAGATTGCGGTGCCAGACCAGATAGAGGGGAATGGTGGGGATGGCTTCGGGCAGATTCAGGCACTGGAGCCCGAAGCGCTGCGCCCCGAGTTCGGCGAGTTCCCGCGTTACGATGGCGACCAGGTCTGTTGTTGCCAAGGCGATGAACAGGGTTACAGCGGCAGGGGCTTCCAGGCGGATATTGGTCTGCAATAGCCGCTGCAAGCCGGCGTGCCGCGAATCGATCAAACCGTCGAGATAGCCGAACAGGGTGGCGAACGATTCCTGTTGCAGGCTTTCCATGTCGAGGGCTGACTCCAGTAGCGGGTGACCTTGGCGGACGACCACTACCAGTTCGCGGTCGGGTAGCTGGGTCGAGGCAAGGTTGTCGTCATTGGGGATAGCGTGGCTAATCGCCGCGTCGATCTGTTGCTGGCGTAGCAGTTCCTGTAGCTGGCCGGGCGGATCGATGACCCGTACCGACAGGCGCACGTTTGGTGCTTCCTGGGCGATGCGCTGGTACAGACTGGGCACTCGCATCAGGCCACCACTGTAGGTGATGGCCAGGCTGAATGGGCGGTGCGAGTGGGCGGGATCGAAATCGTGCACCTCGCTGATCGCTTGGCGGATATGGTTGAGCCCCGCGTGCAGGCTGTCGAACAAGGCCCGGGCCTTGGGTGTGGCCGCCAGCATGCGGCCTTCGAACAGGGGATCGTTGAGTGTCTGGCGCAGTCGCGACAGTGCCAGGCTGATGGCGGGCTGGGTCAGTCCCAGACGCTCGGCCGCCTTGCCCTGGTGGCGTTCCTCGTAGAACGCTTCGAAGACGGCCATCAGATTCAGATCGATTTCCTTGAGGTTCATGACGCGAGTGAGTGGCGTGGAGGAGTTTAATGGGTCCATCAACCAGGCAGCGCCTGGTGCTGGTGTCGGGTCGCTCGGTGTTCTTTCCTGGATGTCTTGGTGGGGATGTCCACTCCTTCTGTAGGAACCGTTCGGTTTGGGGGTGATGGCGGTCAGGCGCCGTGGCAGGCCATGTCATAGACCCGTATATGTATGGAAATGTTCAATGGTGTCCGTTGCCGCCGGAAGCGGGCGGCACTGGTTTCCGGCGGTGCGATGCTGCCGCACTGTTACAATGCCGTTCCCTCTGTTGTTCGGGTAGGCCCATGAAAACCATGAATAAATCATTCTCACCCCTGCGTTTCCCGGTGTTGCTGGCCATGCTGTTGCCCTTTGCCGTGGTGGAAGCGCACGTCATCAGCGAGGAGGATCACCATGCCTTCGAGCACAAGTTCGCCGGAATGTGTGTGGAGAAGGAAAAGCAGACGCTGAAAGGCAGCGGCGTGCTGCTGTCCGAGGTCGAGGCGGTCTGCGACTGCATCGCCAAGGAGGAGAGCAAGCGCATCACCATCGAGGAGGTGCGGAAATTCGTCAGGGAGGGCAAATATCCGGCGTCGCTGATGATGAAGAGCAACGCCGCCACCTACGCCTGCATCCAGGGCAAACCCTGAGGTTTCGGGCAAAGCGCCAGCGAGCCGGTCATGGCCGGTATCGTGCTGTTGGAGGATGAGGCCATCCTGCGGCAGGAGCTGGCCGGCTTCCTGGAGCGGCGTGGCCATCGGGTCAGCCAGGCCGGCAGCCTGGCAGCTTTCTGGCCGCTGATGGCGGCGGCCGAGGTCGCCATCATCGATATCATGCTGCCCGACGGTGAGGGTTTTGAGGCGGCGCAGCGCCTGCGCGAGGCGTCGCCCCGGGCCGGCGTGATCCTGCTGACCGCTCGCAGCGCCACCGCCGACAAGCTGCAAGGCCTCTATGGTGGTGCCGATCATTATCTGGTCAAGCCCTTCAAGTTGATTGAACTGGCGGCCATCATCGACGTGCTGATGCGCCGGGTCGGTATCGGCTGGCGCCTCGACATGCTGGCCCATGCCCTGATCAGCCCGGATGACTTGCGTCTGGAGCTGAGCCCTTCGGAAATGACCCTGTGCGCATTGTTCTGTGCCGCGAATGGCGCCATCGTCAGTCGCCGGCAGATCGTCGAGGCGTTGGGCTACACGTGGCGGGATTTCGACATGCGTCGCCTCGACACGCTGATCAGCCGGTTTCGCCAGCGCTGGTCGTCGGCCCATGGCCGGCCGTTGCCGATCAAGACCGAGCATCGTGTTGGCTACAGTTTCGGTGCCCGCATGGGCAAGTGCTGAGCCTGAGCGCGCGTATCGGCCCATGCGCAGGCTCCCTGTGCCTGCTTGCCGGGCCTTATTCGTCATGGACAGGTTCCGGTGACGAGATGGGTGTCCCGAGCCGGCCAGGGGTCGTCGTGCCCGGTAGCCGGATGCGGAAAATGCAGCCTTCGCCGGGTCTGCTGATGACCGTCAGGGAGCCCCCCTGCTGTTCGATGACCCGTCGTGCCAGCAGCAAACCCAGTCCCTGCCCGGGCTGCTTGCTGGCGGATTCGCCGCGGTAGTAGGGCTGAAAAATCAGGCGGCATTCCTCGTCGTCCAGCCCCGGTCCCTGATCGCACACCTCGATCCAGATATCGTCGCTGGCCCGCCGGCCCAGGCGCCCGCCACGCAGCACGATGGCCGAGCCCGGCGGCGTGTATTTCACGGCGTTGTCGGTCAGCGTCATCAGCGCCAGGTTCAGCGTATCCGCATGGCAGAGAAACCGCTCGGGCAGCCCCTCGGCCTCGATGTGGAAGCGATGGCCGCGCGCCAGTGGCTGTGCGGCCTCGATGGCGGCGCCGAGGAGGTGGCGGGGATTGCAGTAGCTCATCCCGGTGACTGCACGTGAGGCGGCGAGCTGACTCTCGTCCAGGTACTGCGTCAGCAGATTCGAGAGGCGTGCCGTGGCCTCGAGGATTTGCCCATAGCGTTGCCGGGTTTCCGGCTCGGTATTGCCGGCCTCCAGCTCGAGATTCTGGGCGATGGTGTCGATCACGGTCAGCGGTGTGCGCAGCTCGTGGGTTACCGAGGCCAGAAAAGTCTGACGTTCGGCGAAGATGCGGCGCTCGGTGGCCAGGGCAGCGCTGGTCTGCTGTACCGCCGCGCGCAATGCCTGGGTGCGCTCCTCGACCCTGGCTTCCAGCTCGGCGCTGTAGTCGGCGAGCAGGCGATGCGCCGCCTGCTCTGTCGCCAGCTGTTCGGCACGCAGCCGGTTGGCGCGATCGCCCAGCGCCAGGGTGAGCAGCAGGAATGCCAGGCCGGAGCCAAGCGTGAGGCCGTTCTCCAGCAGCGGCTCCCCGCCCGGCACCATCTCCGGGTGTTCTGCCATACGCTCGGCGGCGACGCCCAGAAGTAGACAGCACCAGGCCAGCACGAAATGGCCTGCCGGCCGGTCGCCGCGCGCCATGGCGATTCCGCCGCTGACCAGATAGAGCAGCGTCAGCAGGCCGCTCAGGCTCGTGTAGATATGGCTGGCCGCCGCGACGGGTGCCTGGAACC